>JBEBBJ010000078.1:0-6767 GCA_041158445.1 Bacteroidota bacterium | reverse complement strand
AGGTGCGGATTTAATGCGTCCTTATGTGAAGACTTTGAACGATAAATCTCCTTTCTTAGTTTCTGCTCACCCGAATGCGGGTTTGCCGAACGAAATGGGGGAATACGATCAATCACCTTCTGAAATGGCGGTCATTATCGATGATTTCTTAGCAAATGGCTTCTTGAATATCATCGGTGGCTGTTGTGGAACAACCCCAGCCCACATTCAGGCGATTGCGGAGGTGGCTTCGAAACACAAGCCACACGTAATTCCGGAAGAAAATGTGAATCAGAAACTTTCCGGTTTAGAGCCTTTAGAGATTACGGAATTAACCAATTTTGTGAACGTAGGTGAGCGTTGTAATGTGACGGGTTCGAAGAAATTTGCGCGTTTAATTCGCGAAGAGAAATTTGAAGAAGCCATCGCAGTAGCTCGTGAGCAGGTAGATGGTGGTGCCCAGATTTTGGACATCAACATGGACGAGGGGATGATTGATGGCGTGAAGATGATGCCACAATTCTTGAATTTATTGATGGCTGAGCCAGATATCGCCCGTTTACCGATTATGATTGACTCCTCTAAATGGGAGGTAATCGAAGCCGGATTAAAGTGCGTTCAAGGTAAATCGGTCGTTAACTCCATCTCGTTGAAAGAAGGGGAGGAGAAATTCATTGAATCAGCGAATAAGGTCAAAATGTATGGTGCCTCCGTCGTGGTGATGGCATTTGACGAGACTGGACAGGCAGACTCTTACGAGCGTCGCATTGAAATCTGCAAAAGAGCCTACGATATTTTAGTGGATCAAGTGGGTTTCCCGGCACAGGATATCATTTTTGATCCGAACATTTTAACGGTTGCTACCGGAATCGAGGAGCATAATAATTATGCCGTTGATTTCATCAAGGCGACGAAATGGATCAAAGAAAACCTGCCACACGCAAAAGTATCTGGTGGGGTATCTAATATTTCCTTCTCTTTCCGTGGAAACGAATTAGTAAGAGAGGCGATGCACACGGTTTTCTTATACCATGCGATTAAAGCAGGCATGGATATGGGTATTGTAAATGCCAGTCAATTAGGCGTTTATGATGATATTGATAAGACTTTGCGTGATTTATGTGAGGATGTTTTATTAAATAGAAATCCTGAATCGACGGAGAAATTAGTAGCCTATGCCGAGACGGTGAAGTCTGCTGGCAAGGAGCAAGTGGTGGATGATGCGTGGAGAAAAGAACCGGTGAACAAGCGTTTAGAGCACGCCTTGATTAAAGGTTTGACCGAATTCATCGATGAGGACGTAGAAGAAGCTCGTCAATTAGTGGAACGCCCGATTCAGGTAATCGAGGGTCCTTTGATGGACGGTATGAACGTGGTGGGGGATTTGTTTGGGGAAGGGAAAATGTTCTTGCCTCAGGTAGTGAAGTCTGCGCGTGTCATGAAGAAGGCCGTGGCTTATTTATTGCCTTTTATTGAAGCAGAAAAGAAAGGGGGAGAAAGTTCCTCAGCCGGTAAGATTTTAATGGCGACCGTGAAAGGTGACGTTCACGATATTGGTAAAAACATCGTAGGCGTGGTTTTAGCTTGTAATAATTACGAGGTTATCGACATCGGTGTGATGGTGCCTTGCGATAAAATATTAGCGGCAGCTAAGGAGCATAATGTCGACATCATCGGTTTATCCGGTTTGATCACTCCTTCTTTAGATGAGATGGTGTATGTGGCCAAAGAAATGGAGCGCCTTGGTTTCAAAGTGCCTCTTTTGATTGGTGGAGCCACCACTTCACGTATTCACACGGCGGTTAAAATCGATCCTCACTATTCAGGACCGGTAATTCACGTATTAGATGCCTCGCGTTCTGTACCAGTGGCGGGTCGTTTACTGCAAAGTGAATTAACTTCACAAGAAATCTTTACCGAGATTAAAGCAGAATACGCGGAATTGAGAACAGCTCACGCTGCTCGTCAACAAGAAAAGAATTACTTATCGATCGATCAGGCTCGTTCAAAATCGAGTGGCATTGATTGGACTGGATTTAAAGCGAAAAAGCCGTCCTTCTTAGGCGTGAAGTATTTTGAGGATTATTCTTTGGAAGAAATCGCGAAGTATATCGACTGGACTCCATTCTTCTCGACGTGGCAATTGTCTGGTAAATACCCACGTATTTTTGATAATGAGGTGGTAGGAAAAGAGGCGAAGAAATTATTTGATGATGCGCAGGCTCTATTGAAGGAAATTATTGCCAATAAATCGCTTCAGGCCAAAGCTGCACTTGGTTTCTTCCCAGCAAATTCGCTAGGAGATGATATCATCTTACACGACTATGTGGAGAAAGCTATAGAAGTGGCTTGTGAAAAACACGGGTCACATCAGCAGGTAACTTATGAGATTCACACGAAAGATGAATCTTCCGACAAGAGTCAGTGGTTGCACCATTTGCGTCAGCAAGGTCAAAAAGCGAGCACGCTTCCGAACCGTTGTTTGAGCGATTTTGTGGCACCGTTGAATTCAGGTGAAACGGATTATATCGGAGCGTTTGCGGTAACAACTGGTCTAGGAATTGAAGCGCTTTTAGATAAATACGAAAAGGAGCATGATGACTATAACTCCATCATGGTGAAGGCATTAGCCGATCGTTTAGCCGAGGCTTTTGCGGAATTATTGCATGAACGAGTGCGTAGAGAGTTCTGGGGCTATGCTTCAGAGGAGACCTTGAGTAACGAAGATCTGATAGCGGAGAAATACCAAGGTATTCGTCCTGCACCGGGGTATCCGGCTTGTCCAGATCACACGGAGAAGAAGCGCTTGTTTGAATTATTAGATGCGGAGAAGCAGATTGGAATTCAATTAACAGAAAGTTATGCGATGTATCCTGCGTCTGCGGTGTCAGGTTTCTACTTCTCACATCCGGAGAGTACGTATTTTGGCTTAGGTAAGATTGCCAAAGACCAAGTGACAGATTATGCGAAACGTAAAGGCATGTCCTTAGACGACGTAGAAAGATGGTTAAGCCCAGTATTGAATTATGACTAAGATTACAAAATACTTTGAGGAAGCGGCAGGTAAAACACTTTTCTCGATTGAGATTATTCCGCCGATGAAAGGTCAGCATTTGGGCGAGTTAATGTCGCACATTGAGCCTTTAATGGAGTTCAAGCCACCGTTTATCGAGGTGACTTATCACCGCGAAGAATACGTGGAAAAAGTTATTGACGGAGTTTTTAAGCGCATTCCGATACGAAAGCGTCCAGGTACCTTAGGCATCTGCGCTTCTATTATGCAACGTTTTCAAATCGAAGCAGTTCCTCACGTAATTTGTGGTGGGTTTACGAAAGAGGAGACAGAAGATTTCTTAATTGATTTACATTATTTAGGCATCGAAAATGCGCTTTTATTGCGCGGAGATCAAGAAAAAGGCGAAGCTCATTTTGTGCCAAAGCCAGGTGGTCATGCCTATGCGAATGAATTAGTAGAGCAAGTGGCTGCCATGAATAAAGGCATTTTATTGCACGAGGAAACGGAATCCTTGCCTACGAATTTCTGCATCGGTGTAGCCGGTTATCCGGAGAAGCACATAGATGCGGTTTCTTTTGATCAAGACTTAAAGTATTTGAAGCAAAAGGTAGAGGCAGGAGCGGATTATATCGTGACCCAAATGTTCTTCGATAATTCGAAGTATTTTGATTTCGTTAAAAAGTGCCGGGAAATAGGCATTCAGGTTCCTATCATTCCAGGTTTAAAACCTTTAGCAACAGAACGTCAATTAGACATTTTGCCTGAGATTTTCCATTTGGAGATTCCGTCTGAATTTGTAAACGAGGCGCGTAAATGTGCTAATAATGCTGCCATTAAGCAATTAGGAATTGA
Source organism: Bacteroidota bacterium (assembly GCA_041158445.1). Classification (GTDB taxonomy): domain Bacteria; phylum Bacteroidota; class Bacteroidia; order Cytophagales; family Spirosomataceae; genus Aquirufa. The sequence goes on along the minus strand of JBEBBJ010000078.1, from coordinate 2,920 downwards.
ATGGGCGGTTCAACAAGGAAAGGAATTAATTCAAGCCGGAGTTCCCGCGCTTCATTTCTATACGATGAGCAAGTCCGATAGCGTGAGAGCTATCGCCGAAAAACTATTCTAATGAAAGTCTTAGTCTATGGTGCGAGTACGAACCCAAGCAGATATGCTTATATCGCGACGGAATTGCTTTTGCAGCATCAGCATGAGGTTTCCTTAGTGGGAATTAAGAAAGGGGAGGTGCTTGGATTGACTATTCAGCAAGATCAACCCGTATTGAAAGATATTGATACAGTTACCTTGTATGTAGGTCCTGCGAATCAGGAAGGGCTTTTGGATTACCTGAAGAAATTAGCCCCAAGACGCGTTATATTCAATCCCGGAACAGAGAATTCAGCACTCGAAAGAGCATTAGAAAAAGAGGGAATTCAAACTGAAGAGGCCTGCACGCTTGTTTTATTGCATACAGGCCAGTTTTAAGATCTATTGAGCTACTAACGTAAACTCAAATTCCTCCATAATTAAGTTCGCTAGCAATTTCTTGCAAGCATTAGTTACCACCTCATTTGCCTCAGCTTCTGATGCTGCTTCCACTGTTAATGTAATGTGCTTGCCAATACGAACGCCATCTACTTGGTTAATACCTAAGTTTTGTAAGCCAATAAGTACCGCTTTTCCCTGAGGGTCAAGGATTTCTTTTTGTGGCATTACGTTGATTTCAGCTAAGAATTTCATTATTTGTTTGGATTTAAAAGGAAAATAAGGCCGGAAAGAAGGATGTATGCGATCACTAAAACCGGAATTGCTGCAAATTTAAGCATAACAAGGGCAGCAATGCAAAAAATAAGGAAAATGAATTTCACTTGATTACTTTTCCAATCCCAGGTCTTGAACTTAAAGGCTAAAAGAGGTAATTCGCACACTAATAAATAGCTCATCAACACGGCATAGATTAATAGGCCTTGAAAATGTAGAATATAAGAACTGAATTCTGGTTGAAAACGTAGAATCAAGGGTAAAGAAGCAATTAAAAGGCCGTTTGCTGGGGTAGGGACACCGATGAATTGATCGCTTTGGCGAGTATCAATATTGAATTTTGCCAAACGATAGGCAGACATTAAAGCCAAAGCAAAGACCATAAATGGCTTATAAAATCCGAATAGTCCCACCGTGCATTGTGATCCGCAACTTTGTTCCACTAAAGAAAACAAAATAAAGGCAGGTAAAACCCCGAAAGAGACCATGTCTGCTAAGGAATCTAATTCTTTACCTAGATCAGAATAAGCTTTTAAAGCACGGGCTAAAAAACCGTCGAAGAAATCACACACCAAGGAAATAAAAATGCAATAAGAGGCGCTCGCTAAATCGCCTTGCATCACAAACCAAAGTCCAATACATCCAGCCAGTAAATTGCCCAGCGTCAAAAGGTTAGGGATTTCTTTTTTCATGCTTTTACGTAAGGATTAGACACTTTTTCATCACCTATCGTGGTGCTTCCGCCATGTCCAGGGTACACAATTGTTGAATCGGGTAAAGTATATAATTGTGTTTGAATACTCTTGACTAAATCAGCGTGGTTACAAAGCGGGAAGTCTGTTCTACCTACACTGCGTCTAAATAAGACATCGCCATCAAATAATAGGCCTTCTTTTTCGAAATACAAAGCCACGTGGCCAGGAGCGTGTCCAGGAACAAACAAGATCTTGATTTCCATTTCGCCTATTTGCAAAATCTGGTTATCCTCATACCATTCATCTACTTCAGAGGCTTGGTAATGGGGGAAGCCATACACTTGAGCCCGATTTGCGGCATCTTTTAATAGAGGCTCATCTTTTGGGTGCAAGTAAAACGGAATCTTATATTCTTGTCTGAAATATTCCACTCCTAACACATGATCAATGTGCGCGTGGGTATTTAAGATGTGAGTTAAGGTGATATTTTTCTCCTCCAGGAAGTTTTTTAACGTTTGGCGTTCTTCATAGGTGTAACAACCTGGATCCACAATAATCCCGGTGCCATTTTCATCCCAAATGATATAGGTGTTTTCTTGAAATGGATTCAGCGTGAAGGCTTGGTGAAAAATCATATTATTTACCTAAAAGGAAGATACAAGGTTTTTTATGCAAATCGGGTTGCGCTTTCGCCCAGTCACTTGCTTTCTTTGTTTGAACAAAACCGGAGGGCGCCGTTATGTCACAAGCAATGCAAATTAAGGAATCTGGCGCACATTGTGCAATCAGATCTTCTAATAACGCATTGTTTCGATAAGGAGTTTCAATGAATATTTGCGTTTGGCCCCATTTAGCCACATCGCGGTCTAGTTGTTCGATTTTGCGAATGCGTGCGGCTTTATCGATGGGAAGGTAGCCGATGAAGGCGAAGCTTTGGCCAGAAAACCCTGATCCCATTAAGCCTAATAGGATGGAAGAGGGGCCTACTAAGGGTAAAACTTCGATTCCTTGTTGTTGTGCGATGGATACTGCCAAAGCTCCAGGATCCGCCACCCCAGGGCAACCAGCTTCGGATATAACGCCGATATAATCGACTGCCGCATGCTTTTTGTAGAAGTCGGTGACAGTTTTAGCCTGGGTGTCTTTGTCTAGTATTTCGAAAATCAAATCCTCAATCTGAATGCCTAGTTTCAATTCACTAATGAACCTCCTTGCAGTCCGGACATTTTCGACTAAAAAATGTGTTGTCTGCTTTAATGCCGCTAAAATTTGAGGGCTTAATACCTCAGTTGAGGTATTTTCGGCAATCGGGCAGGGGATCAGAACTATTTTCATAAATACGATTGAAGCGCCTGTAAAAATAGCTCAGGTTGATCTGCTTGCACCCAATGACCAGCGCCTGGAATTTCTACCACCTCAAAATTAGGGAATATTTCCGCAATGTAGCGTTCATCTTCCGGTTGAATATAGTGTGAATCAGC
>JBEBBJ010000077.1:0-6890 GCA_041158445.1 Bacteroidota bacterium | reverse complement strand
GCTAAAAGAGCACAGAAATTAAACGGTGCTTCCGTCGATTCAAATGCCTTTGTGTGCAATAACATATCCACAGCATAACCGGTGTTTCGGCGATCGATACTAGGCTTCGGAAACTCTTCCGTGATATTTTTCTGGTGCTTCGGATCTGAAAGAGCTGCTAGTATTTTCTCGTAAATACCGTGTAGACGGCTGCCCTGGGGAATCGATTTAACCGTTTGAAAGGGATCTTCTTCTTTAAAATGAACAAACGTTCCGTCAGATAAATACCCTTCGATTTCTAACACGTGATCCCTTGTGGAACCATAGACCACCGAATTAGAACCGCAGGAATTATTTCCCACCATTCCACCAATCATAGCGCGATTCGCTGTCGATGTTTCTGGACCAAAAAACAAACCATGTTTCTTCAGCTCCACATTCAACACATCCCGTACCACACCTGGCTCCACCCACACATAGGATTCGGCCTTATTCACCTCCAGAATACGATTAAAAAACTTCGAAACATCGACTACCAGCGCCTTCCCTACTACCTGACCAGCTAAGGAGGTACCCGCCGTTCTTGGAATCAATGGAATCGATTGCTGGTCCGCAAACCGAATAATCTTCTCTAAATCCTCCTTCGTCTCTGGTATCGCCACGCCTAAAGGCATCTCCCGGTACGCGGACGCATCGGTCGCATACAAGGTCTTCATTACGGTGTCCGTATGAAGAGATCCTTGAAGCATTTGCCCAAGTGCGGATAGAAGCGAATCGGTGGTTTGCGTCGTCATGGTTTATTTCTTAAGCTGCAATTTACACAAAGCACTGATTAGTAGCAATTGAGCCACTATATAAGTACTCATCACAACAAACGATATCCCCGGAAAGGAATAATAAAACTTACCAAAAGCCAAAACACTATCCGAGACCACAAAGAAAAAGGCTCCCCAAAAGATCGTTTGATGCTTTAAGCGTATCGCAAAATACAACATCGACCCGAGCGCAAAGGCATACAAGGTCACCGGAATCTTCATCGCATCGGCCAAATAGGGATTTAAAAAGGCCAGAAAACTACATACATAAATCAGAATCCCTGCTAGTGGTTTACGCGCGTGTGCCGGAACCCACACTTGTTCTGAGGCTTGTTTCGCAAAGAGCCGAATATAACTTACTTGCATCACTAGAAAAGAGCCTAAACCCAACTGAAAATAAAGTGGGCTATCTGGAAGCATTAAAAAAACATCCCCCAGCAACGCAAAAACGGCCGTAAAGAACAATGCTGGCCTTGGATTCTCCACTGCTATGTGGCCCATTAATAAGATGAGCAATAGCGGCTTGGTAACTAATCTTGCCTCCGAAAAATCAGGGAAGAATAAAGGGATGGCTAATTCGAGAAAAGCATCCGCATAGAATAGTTTTAAGAATACATTTTTCATCTTCAAGGGTTTTAAAGGCAAAAAAAAATCACTCAACGCAAAAGGTCAAGTGATTTCTTTTTATTTCAGCCTGGCATGGATCAAGATCCGCAAGCCTCACAAGCCTCTGGATTATCCAAAGAGCAAGTCATATCTGCTTTATTTTGTTCTACACTGTTATCAAAACTAGCTGCCGCTGCTTTTGCTGCTGCCTCCGAGTACACTAACTCCGTTTCATTAACCAAGTTCGTTTGTTCGATAGCTGGCTCTGCTTGTTTCTCCACTGTGAACTTAATCGCATCCGTTGCTGCTTTCGTACGTAAGTAATACATACCTGTTTTCAAGCCAAGCTTCCAAGCGTGGAAGTGCATCGATGTTAATTTACCGAAGTTCACATCTTGGATGTGGATATTTAAGCTTTGTGACTGACAGATATACGCACCACGGTCTGCCGCCATTTCTAAAATGGTCTTTTGCTTAATCTCCCAAACCGTCTTGTACAACTCTTTCAAGTTTTGAGGAATTTCTGGGATGTTTTGAACCGAACCATTGGCGATGATCAACTTGTTCTTCATCGAATCGTTCCATAGATTCAATTTGATCAAGTCTTTTAACAAGTGCTTGTTCACAATCGCAAATTCACCTGATAACACACGACGAGCGTAGATGTTCGATGTATATGGTTCGAAACACTCGTTGTTTCCTAGGATTTGGCTAGTAGAAGCCGTAGGCATAGGAGCAACTAAAAGTGAGTTACGCACACCGTGCTCTACTACTTTCGTACGAAGATCTTCCCAATCCCAGTTTCCTGAAGATGGAGTCACGTTCCACATATCGAATTGGAAAACACCTTTCGAAATTGGTGAACCTTCCCAAGTAGAGTAAGGACCTTCTACCTTCGCTAATTCCATCGATGTTTCCATCGCTGCGAAATAAATCGTTTCAAAGATGTCTTTGTTCAATTGTTTTGCCTCTTCTGATTCGAATGGCATACGTAACAAGATGAACACATCCGCTAAACCTTGAACCCCTAAACCGATTGGACGGTGACGTAAGTTCGAGTTTTCCGCTTCTTTAACTGGGTAGTAGTTTACATCGATGATCTTGTTCAAGTTGCGCGTTGCAATCTTAGTCACATCGTATAATTTCTTGTGATCGAAACGTAAAACACCGTTCTCGTCTGCATTCACATATTTAGGTAAGGCTAAAGAAGCTAAGTTACAAACCGCAACTTCATCCTTCGCTGTATACTCTATGATTTCCGTACACAAGTTCGAAGACTTGATGGTACCTAAGTTCTTTTGGTTCGATTTGTTGTTCGCATGGTCTTTAAACAACATGTATGGAGTTCCAGTCTCTGTTTGAGATTCTAGGATCTTGAACCATAATTCTTGTGCTTTTACGACCGTACGTGCTTTACCAGCTAATTCGTACTTCTCGTATAAGGCTTCAAACTCTGCTCCGTGTGTGTCTGCTAAACCTGGACACTCATGTGGGCAGAATAGAGACCACTCTTCGTTGCTCTCTACACGCTTCATGAATAAATCTGGAATCCATAGTGCATAGAACAAGTCACGTGCACGCATTTCTTCTTTACCGTGGTTCTTCTTCAATTCTAAGAATTCGAACACATCTGCATGCCATGGCTCTAAGTAAATAGCGAAGCTACCTTTACGCTTTCCACCGCCTTGATCCACGTAACGAGCTGTATCGTTAAATACACGTAACATTGGGATAATACCATTCGAGGTACCATTCGTTCCCTTGATATAAGAGCCTGTTGCACGGATGTTGTGGATGCTTAATCCAATACCTCCAGCAGACTGTGAAATCTTAGCTGTTTGCTTCAATGTATCGTAGATTCCTTCAATCGAATCATCCTGCATAGTAAGCAAGAAACAAGACGATAATTGAGGCTTCGGAGTACCTGCATTGAATAGGGTCGGAGTCGCGTGAGTGAACCAACGCTCAGACAATAAATTATAGGTCTCAATAGCTGCTGCAATATCGGCTCCATGGATACCTACTGCCACACGCATTAACATGTGTTGAGGGCGTTCCGCGATCTGACCATCTAGCTTTAATAGATACGATTTTTCTAGGGTCTTGAATCCGAAATAGTCATAACCAAAGTCACGGTCATAGATGATCGCTTCGTCTAGCTCAACTGCATTGTTTTTGATGATGTCGTACACCTCTTTAGAAAGAAGCGCTGCATTCTGACCTGTCTTAGGATCGATGTACGTATACAAACGCTTCATCGTTGCTGAGAAGGACTTCAACGTGTTCTTATGCAAGTTAGAAACCGCGATACGAGCCGCTAGAACCGCATAATCAGGGTGTTTTGTCGTCAAAGAGGCAGCCGTTTCAGCCGCTAAATTATCTAGTTCAGTTGTCTTAACGCCATCAAACAAACCAGTGATCACTTTTCTGGCAACCTCTAAAGGCTGAACAAAAAATGGATCTAAGCTGTAACTCAGCTTTTCAATTCTGGCGGTGATTTTGTCAAACTTTACTGATTCGCGACGACCGTCTCTTTTTACTACGTACATGTGTATCTATCTATTATATTTTAAAACTCTAATTCTCTATAAATGCAAAAACCAACCAACAAAAAAGAAGACAATAGATTCCCTGCGTTAAGAGAATTTTTTTCTTAGCTTTTGGACCCAAATTGCGCTAACAAATTGAGTGTGTGGCGGTTTTGTTTTTATGCTTTCCTAAACCAAAAATTGAAGCATCTTTGGCTGATTGTGCTCTTGGTAAAATTAGAAAAAATGCGGGCTTCATGCAAACAATTTTTTGGCCAAAAAAAATATAAAAAAAGGGTGTATTTGAAATACCACATGCAAACCCCCGTCACTCAATTCATTAGCCGTATTGCTTCTTAGAAAAGTGCTAAAAAAATATTTTTTAAAATTTTTCTGACCTAAAATACCCATGGAATTCTCTAAAATTTTGTTAAAGAAAAGATTTGGAAAATAGAATACAATTTGTAATTTTGCATCCCTTATTGTGAGGTCCAAATATCCCCTTTGGAAAAATTATTTAAACAAGACGGCAGGGAATCGTCTATTATCCATTATCATGAAAAAAGATATCCACCCAGAATACAAAGAAGTTGTATTTCACGATTTATCAGCTGATTACAAGTTTTTAACTCGTTCATGTGTTGCTACTACAGAGACAACAGAATTCGAAGGAGCTACTTACCCAGTGTACAAACTTGAGGTTTCATCACAATCTCACCCATTCTATACAGGTAAGAACGTATTGTTAGATACAACAGGACGTGTGGACAAATTCAACAAGCGTTACGCGAAGTAATTTTCCCAACGCCTATATTAAAAAGCCTTCTTCCATTTTTGGGGGAAGGCTTTTTTTATCCTAGATTTGTCCAATGCAGCTATCTGTTTATCTTTTCGAGAATCAGGCTATTAAAGCCGCGCTTCAACCCCTGACTCAGCACCGTCAAGTCGCTGAATTATGGGTGGGCACAAGTACCCTAGAAAGTAAATGGCCTACGCTTGTTTCGAGTCCAGAAAACGCGGACATTCAGGTGATGTGTTCGGTGCTTCCTTTGCCTAGCACATTCGAAATTTTGAATCAACTTCCAGCGGACTCGTCCTATGTATATCAGGGTCAGATTTTGGCCCAAAGAGGGAAAGGCACTTCTACTATAGAGAAACACCTTCCCTTCCTGAATCACCCCGAAGAATTGCTGAATTTTCAATCCGAGTTTTTGTGTGCGGAGATCAAAGGAAATAATCCTGTTCCCGGAAATAATACGTTTATCTGTTCGAAAGAAATCTACATCCATCCCTCCGCTTCCGTGAAAGGGAGTATTTTAGATGCGAGCCAAGGCCCTATCTATATAGGGGAAGGGGTTAACATACAAATAGGGACCTTGATTCAAGGGCCTGCAGCGTTCCTGAAGGACGCAACGACGAATATCGGGGCGAAGATTCGCCCGAATACCACCATAGGACCAGGATGTAAAGTAGGCGGCGAAATCAACCACTGCATTCTCTTTCCCTTCAGCAACAAGGCGCACGATGGATATTTAGGCAATTCGATTGTGGGCTCCTTCTCGAATTTAGGCGCTTTAACGAATGGATCTAACCTACGAAACGATATACAACCCGTTTCGCTTTATGATTACACTTTACAAGCGCCACGAAATACAGGTCTGAAGTCAGTAGGCCAAATCATCGGCGATTTCGTTACTACCGGAGTAAGCACTTCCTTTAATACGGGGACCGTCATAGGCAGCCATTGCAACGTTTCGAGCATTGGATTTCCGCCGCGTTACATCCCTTCTTTTAGTTTTGGGGAGTATCCATCCTTGCGGGCCTTTGATTTCGAGAAAGCCTATGCCGCGGCCTGCGCTTGGATTAGCTTGAAAAACCAACAAATACCCGAAAATCTACGCCAAAGCATGGAAGAAATTTGGAAAGCGGACACATCTTTCCGAAATTAGTTCTTTCTTTCTAAAAAGCCATTTGCATGCGATTTCAAGACATTCCGGGTCTACCTAAAACCAAGAAAACCTTGTCGCTGGCGGTGCAAAATCAACACATCGCTCATGCCCAATTATTCGTGGGACCTCCGGGAGGAGCTCAGCTCGCGATGGCGCATGCGTTTGTCACCTATTTATTTTGCACGAATCGTTCCGAATCAGACGCCTGTGGTGTTTGCCCAAGTTGCCAGAAATTGCAACGTGGTGTTCATCCTGACTTAGTCTACGTCTATCCGACGGTTATCACGAAGAAAATCAAAGACGCAGAATCCGACGCATTCTTGCCAGACTGGCGTAAATTCATACAGGAATCTTACTTTAGAACCTTGCCCGAATGGCTCGCCTATATGGGCGCAGAGGGCAATCGCCAAGGAAATATTCCCGTAGAAGAAACGCGTAAATTAGTCCAAAAAATCAGCCTAAAACCCTTCGAAGCACCCTTCAAGGTGGTGATGCTTTGGAATCCAGAAACGTTAAATGCTTCGGCGGGAAATGCCTTACTAAAGACCCTAGAGGAGCCGCCAAGTTCTACCCTCTTTATATTGGTTTGTGCGGAGCCTGATAAGTTGTTAACGACCATTATTTCCAGAACGCAGCGCGTGAGCGTAGGTGCTGTAGATGTGGAGGATTTAGCCGCTTATTTAGTTCAAAAGGCTGAAATAGACTCCGAAAAGGCCCATCAAATTGCGGTGAATTGCGAGGGAAATATCTCCGAGGCTTTGGAGAAATCGAACTCCGATAATTTAAGCACCACCACCTGGTTCGCGGAGTGGATGCGTGCCATTTATGCCCGAAATCTATCGAAATTAGTGCAGTTAGCCGATCAATTCGACGGTTTAGCGAAGGAGAATCAAAAAAGCATCTTGACCTATAGTTTGCATATTTTCAGACAATGTTTGTACCAGATTTCGGATGCAAGCGGTCTGATCAAATCGCTGGAAAAGGAAAAAGCCTTCGTGGATAATTTCTCGAAG
>JBEBBJ010000076.1:0-10040 GCA_041158445.1 Bacteroidota bacterium | reverse complement strand
CGGTCTAATAAATCCGGTGTCACACCTACGGCAGCACCTACGCGAAGACGGCCTAGGGAATCTTTCGATGCCAACGGGTGCGACTTGCGCTTCAGAATATCTTTGTATGTAATTAAACCGATCAATTTCCCGTTCTTATCGATGATGGGTAATTTTTCAATTTTGTATTCTTGCAAAATGCTTTCGGCCGCTTCCATGCTGATTCCTTCTTTGGCCGTAATTAAATTATCCTTCGTCATGATCTCCTTCACAGGACGAGCAGTTTGCTTTTGGAAACGTAAATCACGGTTCGTCAAAATTCCCACTAATTTCCCGTCATTGTCGATCACTGGAATGCCTCCGATCTTGAATTCCTTCATGATACGTTGTGCATCGCCTAACGTTGAATTGTCTTTTAAGGTCACCGGATCGATGATCATTCCTGATTCTGAACGCTTTACTTTGCGAACCTGAGCGGCTTGCTGGGCAATCGTCATGTTCTTGTGGATGATTCCAATACCACCTTCTTGTGCTAACGCAATCGCTAAATCAGCTTCCGTTACCGTGTCCATGGCTGCGGAAACAATCGGAATATTTAACGTAATGTTGCGCGTAAGGCGGGATGAAGTACTTACTTCACGGGGTAAAACCTCGGAATAAGCGGGAAGCAAAAGCACGTCATCGTACGTTAAAGCTTCGAAAAGAAATTTGTTGGAATCAAGCATAGCAAATAATTTGAACCGGGTGTTGAATGAGTGCCCTTATTTGCAGGACAAAATTACACGAAATTTCTGAAATAATTAAATCCTTTTCTGAATTTTTCTCCCAGATTTGGATTTTTAGCTGTAAATTGCGGCTTGAATTTTAAGCCTTCGTAATGAACTATCAACCTCAGGATTTCCTTCCTATTTTTGTTCAGCTAGCAGCTGCTTTGGCATTTATCGTCGCTACTATGGTAGCCACTCACTCATTAGGCCCTAAAAGACATTCGAAAAAGAAAGACGATGCCTTTGAATGTGGTATCGAGTCGATCGGTGATGCGCGTACACCTATCTCCGTTAAGTACTTTCTGGTAGCCATTCTTTTTGTGCTATTTGATATAGAAATCGTCTTCATGTATCCATGGGCGGTGAATTTCAAACAATTATCATGGACAGGTTTCTATGAAATGTTAGTCTTCATGGGCTTGCTTTTAGTGGGCTTTCTATACGTATTGAAAAAAGGAATTTTAAAGTGGGAGAAATAAACAATCAGGCTTTGCCTTTGTTTATCAATCATCAGATAAAAAGATATGAGTAATTCAACTATTAGTGTTGCTGAAGCGCCTCCAGGAATCGAGGGAGCAGGTTTTTTTGCTACGTCATTAGATAATTTAGTGGGATTGGCGAGAGCTAATTCGCTATGGCCATTGCCTTTCGCTACTTCTTGCTGCGGTATCGAGTTTATGTCGACTATGGCTTCTCACTATGATATTGGTCGTTTTGGAGCGGAACGTTTAAGTTTCTCAGCGCGTCAAGCGGACGTTTTGATGGTAATGGGAACGATTTCGAAGAAGATGGCGCCAGTGGTGAAGCAAGTGTATTTACAGATGGCAGAGCCTCGTTGGGTATTGTCAGTAGGTGCTTGTGCATGTTCTGGTGGTATTTTTGATACCTATTCGGTACTTCAAGGTATTGACCGCATTATTCCTGTGGACGTATATGTGCCGGGTTGCCCGCCACGTCCGGAGCAAATTTTAGATGGCTTTATGCAGATCCAAGAATTAGCGAAGAAAGAAAGCACACGTCGTAGAAATGAGCCAGAGTATAAGGCTTTATTAGCTTCATACGGAATCGAATAAGATATGAACGATCAAATAATCGAAGCGCTTCAAGCGCAGTTTGGTGAGGAGGGAGTATATGGTATAGGGGAGTCTCACGGCATTTTGCAGGTGACGACGGCGGTAGAGAATATCGTGCCTATGATCCACTTTTTATATGCGCATCCTGTTTTCAAGTTCCAGTTTTTGACTGATTTAGCCGGAATTCATTTTCCAGATGCGAAGGGTCAAGAATTAGGAGTGATTTACCACTTGCACTCGTTGGAAAACAATGTGCGTCTTTGGATTAAGGCCTATGCGCCTATCGAAGCACCTAATTTCCCTACGATTACTGGCCTTTTTGCTACGGCAAACTGGATGGAGCGCGAGGCGTTTGATTTTTATGGTATCATCTTTGAAGGTCACCCTAATTTGACCCGTATCCTGAATATGGATGAGATGGATTACCACCCGATGCGTAAAGAGTATCCGTTAGAGGATGCGACGCGTCACGATAAGATTGATGAATTGTTTGGACGATAATAAATAGACATGTCTGAAATAGCTTTAGTAAATAATCCTAATGTAGGTCTAGATAAAACACAAAAAGGGGGACCTTATGTGAATGAATTGTCTACGTTAAACTTAGGTCCAACGCACCCGGCTACCCACGGTATTTTCCAAAACATCTTAACGATGGATGGTGAAACGATTGTGGATGCGGAGCAAACGGTAGGATATATTCACCGTGCTTTCGAAAAGATCGCAGAACGTCGTCCTTTCTATCAAATCACGACTTTAACAGACCGCATGAACTATTGTTCGGCTCCTATTAATAATATGGGCTGGCACATGACGGTGGAGAAATTGTTAGGAATTGAGGTTCCAAAGCGTGCGCAATACATGCGTGTGATCATGATGGAGCTTGCTCGTTTAACGGACCACATCGTTTGTAACTCGATTTTAGCGGTAGATACTGGAGCCTTAACAGGTTTCTTGTATGTATACCAATGGAGAGAGTTCATTTATGAGATTTACGAGGAGATGTGCGGTGCACGTCTAACGACAAATATGGGTCGTTTTGGAGGTATGGAGCGTGAGCGATCGAAAAAATCCAAAAATTATTAAAAGAACTTCCAGCGGCTTTGAAAGAGTTCGAAGGCATGGTGATGCGTAACCGTATCTTCATGGATCGTACTCAAAACGTAGGAGGTATTTCAGCTGAGCGCGCTTTAAACTACGGATTCACAGGTCCGAACTTACGTGCTGCCGGTGTAGATTACGATGTGCGTGCCATGAACCCTTATTCTTCTTACGAAGATTTCGAATTCGACGTGCCGGTAGGAACGAAAGGTGATACATACGATCGTTTCCTAGTACGTGAAGAGGAGATGTGGCAAAGTTTACGCATCATCCAACAGGCGATGGATAACCTTCCAGAAGGATCTTACCACGCGGATGCACCACACTATTATTTACCGAAAAAACAAGATGTCTACCATAACATGGAGGCCTTGATCTACCACTTCAAAATTGTGATGGGAGAGATCGATGCACCAGTAGGTGAGGTTTATCATTCAGTAGAAGGCGGAAACGGGGAATTAGGTTTCCACTTAGTTTCAGATGGGGGTCGTACACCGTACCGTTTGAAATTCCGTCGTCCCGGATTTATATATTACCAGGCTTTCCCAGAGATGATCAAGGGAACCACCCTTTCGGATGCGATCGTAACGATGTCATCCATGAACGTAATTGCAGGAGAGTTAGATACTTAAGACATGAGCAAGATTGTTTTCCCAGCAGAAACGCTGGAATTAGTGAAAAAAATTATCGCCCGCTATCCGGAAGGAAAGCAGAAGTCGGCTTTGTTGCCTATTCTTCACTTAGCGCAAGCGGAGTGGAAGTGGTGCTCGCCTGAGGTGATGGATTATGTAGCGACTCTACTTTCCATTTCTCCAATCGAGGTATACGAGGTAGCTTCTTTCTACACGATGTTCCATTTGGAGCCGGTAGGTGAGCACGTGATTGAGTATTGCCGTACAGGTCCTTGTTGCTTAATGGGTGGCGTGGAAGTATACGATCACTTGAAGAAGCGTCTGAAAATTAATACCGGCGAAACGACGAAAGATGGCAAGTTTACCATCAAAGAAGTAGAATGTTTAGCTGCCTGTGGTTGGGGTCCTGTATTCCAAATCCGCGAGAAATATTATATGCACCTAACAAAGGAAAAGGTGGATGAAATCATTGATGAATTGAGCAAATAAGGCCTAGGATGAAGATATTAACCGAACATATAGACGTACCTAACATCGACACGATAGACGTGTTTATGAAAAATGGTGGGTATTCAGCGGTCAAAAAAGCGTTAAAGAAAATGACTCCTGACGAAGTAACCGAAGAGGTGAAAAAATCAGGTCTTCGTGGTCGTGGGGGCGCTGGTTTCCCTGTGGGCATGAAGTGGTCTTTCTTAGCGAAGCCAGAGGGTGTACCTCGTTATTTAGTGTGTAATGCAGACGAATCAGAACCTGGTACGTTTAAAGACCACTATTTGATGTGGAAATCTCCACATACCTTAATCGAAGGAATGATTGTTTCTTCGTATGCCTTAGGCGCTAACACGTCGTATATCTACGTGCGTGGTGAGTTAATGTATGTGATCAACATCTTAGAAAAAGCCATTCAAGAAGCCTACGATAAAGGTTTATTAGGTAAGAATATTTTGGGTTCAGGTTACGATCTAGACCTATTTGTTCAGCCTGGTGGAGGAGCATATATCTGCGGTGAAGAAACGGCTTTATTAGAGTCTTTAGAGGGTAAAAGAGGAAATCCTCGTAATAAACCTCCTTTCCCAGCGGTGAAAGGTTTATGGCAATGCCCTACGGTTGTAAACAACGTGGAGTCGATTGCAGCTACATCTTGGATCGTGAATAATGGGGGTGATGCGTATGCAGCCATCGGCGTGGGACGTAGTACAGGAACGAAATTGATTTCAGCATCTGGTCACATTAAGAAACCAGGTGTGTACGAAATTCCATTAGGAATTACCGTAGAAGACTTCATCTATTCAGATGAGTGGTGCGGTGGTATTCGCGATGGACATAAATTAAAGGCGGTAGTAGCAGGTGGTTCATCTGTGCCTATTTTGCCGGCAGAATTAATCTTAACGACAGCGGCAGGAGAGAAACGTTTAATGACGTATGAATCCTTATCTGATGGTGGTTTTGCAACTGGAACGATGTTAGGTTCGGGTGGTTTTGTCGTAATGGATGAGACGGCTTGTATCGTGCATAATACCTTGACTTTTGCGAAATTCTATCACCACGAGTCTTGTGGGCAATGTTCTCCATGCCGGGAAGGTACGGGTTGGATGGACAAAGTATTGCACCGCATCGAGCACGGTCAAGGCCGCAAAGAGGATATCGATTTGTTAGTCGATGTCGCAAAGAAAATTGAAGGAAATACGATTTGTCCGTTAGGGGATGCGGCGTCTTGGCCAGTGGCTGCGGCGATCCGTCACTTCCGCGATGAGTTTGAATGGCATATTGAGCACCCAGAATTAGCGACAAAACCAGGCGCGGTATTTATGCGTCAGGGGGCTAGTTGGACTAAATAATTTGGCAGAAATTAACGAATATGAAAGTTACGATAGATAATATCACCCTTGAGGTAGAACCAGGAACCACCATCATGCAGGCAGCTCGCATGATCGGGCCTGAGGTTGCTCCGCCAGCTATGTGCTATTATGAGCCTTTGAAGGGTTCAGGTGGAAAATGCCGTGCTTGTTTAGTGAAGGTGACAGCGGGCTCTGAGAAAGACCCTCGCCCCATGCCTAAATTAGTTCCAGCCTGCATTACAGCCGTTCAAGACGGGATGATCGTAGAAAATACGGTGAACGAAGACGTGTTAGAAACGCGCAAAGGCATCGTAGAATTCTTGTTATTAAATCACCCATTGGATTGTCCGGTTTGTGACCAAGCGGGTGAGTGTCACTTGCAAGACTTCTCGTTCGAGCACGGTGTTTCATCGACTCGTACCGTAGAGGAGCGCAACACGTTCGAGCCGACAGATTTAGGTCCGAACATCCAGTTGAACATGAACCGTTGCATCCTGTGCTACCGTTGTGTGTATACGGCGGATCAAATCACAGATGGCCGTGTTCATGGGGTGATGCACCGCGGAGATCACGCGGAAATCAGCACCTATATCGAGAAAGCGATTGATAATGATTTCTCTGGTAACGTAATTGATGTGTGTCCAGTGGGCGCATTGACAGATAAAACGTATCGTTTCAAGAGCCGTGTTTGGTTCTCGAAGCCAGTAGATGCGCATTGCGAGTGTGAGAAATGTTCTGGAAAGGCAACGATCTGGTACAAAGGAGACGAAGTGATTCGCGTGACGGGTCGCAAGAATATGTGGGGAGAGGTGACGGATTTCATTTGCAACGGCTGTCGTTTTGATAAGAAAAAGACGTCTGATTGGGTGATCGAAGGACCGACGAATGTGTCTCGTCACTCCGTGATTTCAGCAAATAAATATGGTGCGAATTTGATTAAGCCTGCTTTCCCAGTGTTGCAAGCGGCACGCGATTACAAGCAAATCAATGACGATCGCGATCGTAGTTTTTTAGGCATTCAACCTGCTTTACCTAAATCTAAAAAGAAATAGATGAACTTACTTGATTCAGTTTTTATTGCCAAAGCTTCCTTCATCGGTGTCATCTTCTTGATCACCTTAGGGGTAGCGGCTTATTCCACCTATTTTGAGCGTAAGATCGCGGCCTTCATGCAAGACCGTATTGGTCCAGATCGCGCAGGTCCTTTTGGTATCTTGCAACCTTTAGCGGATGCGGTAAAGATGTTCATGAAGGAGGATTTCATTCCGGCTAACTCGAACAAATGGTTGTTCATCATGGGACCTTGTTTGTCCATGTTAACGGCTTTGATGACTTCGGCAGTGGTGCCTTTTGGTGATACCTTAACGCTAGGTGGAGTTACTTTTGACTTGCAAGGTATTGATGTGAACATCGGTATTTTATGGGTGTTCGGTATCGTTTCTTTAGGCGTTTATGGCATCCTAATCGGTGGCTGGGCGTCGAATAACAAGTATTCTCTATTAGGTGCGATTCGTGCGGCTTCCCAAAACATCTCCTACGAGCTTGCCATGGGACTTTCTATCATCGCGATTTTGATGATGACGGGTTCTCTTTCTACGAAGGCTATTGTGGAGGCACAACAAAACGGTCACTGGAACATTTTGTACCAACCGATGGGCTTCATTATCTTCTTGATTTGTGCGTTTGCTGAGTGTAACCGTACGCCATTCGACTTACCTGAGTGTGAGACGGAATTAATCGGAGGTTATCACACGGAGTACTCATCAATGAAATTAGGCTTCTATTTGTTCGCGGAATACATCAACATGTTTATTTCGGGAGCGGTGATGGCGACGCTTTATTTTGGAGGTTATGATTATCCAGGTGTGGATTTTGTAACGGCTCAATTAGGTGCTACCGCTGCGACCTTAATCGGAATGGGGGCATTGATTGGTAAGGCTTTGGCCTTCGTATTCGTTTTCATGTGGGTACGCTGGACATTACCTCGTTTCCGTTACGATCAATTAATGGGCTTAGGCTGGTCAGGCTTAATTCCATTAGCGATGTTTAACGTAGTCGTGACTGGATTAGGGGTTTTATTAAACCAACAGATTCTGGTAGGAATCGGTGGAGTAGTCGTTTTCATCGCGGGAATCGTGGTGTACGATCAATTATTTGTGAAGAAAAAATTAGCATAGCGATATGAAATTAAGTAATAGAACGAAGGTAGTAGAGCAAGGCGAAATGACTTTAGCGGAGCGTATGTATCTTCCTGCGATTGTAGGGGGTATGGCGACGACGTTAAAGCACTTTTTCTCCAAACCTGTTACCATCCGTTATCCTGAGCAACAACGTTATTTAGGTCCTATTTACCGCGGTCACCACATCTTGAAGAAAGATGAGCAAGGTGCTGAGCGTTGCACGGCTTGTGGTCTTTGTGCCGTAGCTTGTCCTGCGGAGGCTATTTCGATGGTCGCTGAAGAGCGCAAGAAGGGTGAAGAGAAATTGTACCGCGAGGAGAAGTATGCCAAAGTATACGAGATCAACATGTTACGTTGCATCTTCTGCGGTCTTTGCGAGGAGGCTTGCCCGAAAGAGGCGATCTTCTTACGCCACGATCAAATGGTCCCTGTATTCAATAGCCGCGATGAGGTGATCTACGGGAAAGATAAATTAGTTGAAAAAATGGACCAGCGCTACTTGCGTGAGGGCTGGAAATAAGATAATTATGGAAGTTTCTAATATTTGGTATTTTCTTTCAGGTTTAACCCTACTTAGCGCCCTCATGGTCGTTTTAGCGAAGAACCCTATTCACTCGGTTTTGTACCTGGTGTTTACCTTTTTCTGCATCTCAGGACATTACGTTCTTTTAAATGCACAATTCTTGATGGCCGTAAACATCATCGTTTACGCCGGTGCCATCATGGTTCTATTCCTTTTCGTGATCATGATGTTCGATTTGCGTAAGAATCAACCGGAATCGAAATCAAACCTAACCAAGCTAGCTGGCTCAGTAGTTGCCGGTTCTCTTTTAGTGGTATTAATCGCATTAGTTCGTCAAAACAACTTCCAAACCCCTCAGGCTGATGGTTTTGTTTCCCAAACGGGTATGGTCGAAAACCTAGGTAAGGTCTTGTATTCTGAATACTTATTGCCTTTCGAACTAGTTTCTATCTTGTTCTTCGTGGCGATGGTGGGAGCGGTTCTTTTAGGTAAAAGAGAAGCAGGGGAACGTAATTTTTAATCTTTTTTAAAAATGCGTTCTAATTCGCTATAAAATTCGAAAATGCGCTGCCGCGATATTTTCTTAAATTTCATAGCGAATTAGAACTTTTAAAAAAACTTAAAATTTCTACTCTTTGCTCTCTAATCTCTACTCTAGAAAAGCTTAAAGTTTGAATCCGCTTCGCGGATACGTTTATGAAATGTGTTTCATGAAATCATTAAAAAAGGGAACCCGAAAGGTTCCCTTTTTTAATACCAACTTTGTTCTTTTTGCTTTGTTCTTTGTGCTTTGTTTTTGATTATCGCTTTCTGCGATAATCAAAAACCCCAACCTTCACCCCAAACGTAGCCGCAGCTCTCGACATTCCCGGAGTTTTCTCCTCTCCAAAAGCAAATCGATAATTAGCTCCACCGAAGACCTTGATGTATTTAAATAGGTTAACTTCTAGGTTAATACCAGGTTGAACACCCAGGGCAATTTCTCCTCGTCTATCATGGCGATACCCTGGACCCGGTTGTGGCATGTAACTGCTATAATAGTAGCTACTCGAATAGTTGATCATAGGAGATTCCTCTTGAATCCGACCTATCGCTAGTGGGAAACTTAAGTGGAATACCTTGTTTGCCATAGGAGTGGCTTCCATCGTGAAGGCTGTGAAGCGGCGGCGAGGTTCATCGCTATACCGATTTGGGTCATCGTTTCGCGGGTTAGAGTTGAAGGAGGCCATACCTAAAGATAATTTATTGTTCAAATGCAGTTGAACTCCCATGCCACGTTCTGGGCCACCTTTGCCGAAAAGCACTTGGGATTGAAAAGATAATCCGATTGACTGTAGTTTGGCTGGTTTGAAAAGTGTCTTCATCGAAGAAGAGGTATCTTTCTTGATTTTGATAAGGGTTTCTTGGCCGAAGCTAGTGAATCCTACAAAAAGGAAGGCGATCAGGCGGATTGACATGTTCATATGTTGTGTTGTTTTTTTTACGAAAGTACAATTTAATTCTTTTGCTTAAATCTATTTAGATGCATGTACTTATTTTGAAGATTAATGGTCGGATTCTATCGATGAAGGGCAGGTGTGGATTACGTAGATTTAGCTAGATTTGTAAAAGATGGGTCTCCCTTTATTAAGTCCGGTGCACCAAACTCATGAGAATCCGCATCCGCATCCACATCAGAATCCTGAATTTTCGGAGCATATTTGGGTGGAGTTGATGACAGTGATGCCTCTTTTCTATGTGATCACCCTGGTTTTGATTCCGTACGTTTTTAAGAAAAAAGGGGTTTGGGTGTTTTGTGCTTCGTTGATAATAACGAATGTGGGATTCTTTTTCCTACAATCACTTTATCATCACTTGTTCCTTGAATTTGAACACCAGCATGGAAGAGGACCTGAAATGTTAGGTGTATTCCCCTTAATTATGGTCTCAGCGATAGCTTCAGCTTAT
>JBEBBJ010000075.1:0-11288 GCA_041158445.1 Bacteroidota bacterium | reverse complement strand
AGAAGCAATCTTCGATATGCGTCCATATTTCATCGAGCAACGTTTGAAATTACGTAACCCAATCTATTCTGAGACAGCCGCTTACGGACACATGGGACGTAAGAACGAAATCGTGAAGAAAGAATTCACTGGTCCTAATGGCCAAAAAGTAAGCAAAGAAGTGGAGTTATTCACTTGGGAGAAATTAGACTACGTAGATGCAGTGAAATCGGCTTTCGGAATTTAATTTCGTTTTACCCTGATATGAAAAGAGGCGACCTTCGGTCGCCTCTTTTGTTTTATTTTTTTTCTAAAATTCCTCGCTAGCCAGATCTTCGGCCCGAAGCGCCTTTACGGCAGTAGTCTTTGATTTATATCGTTTAATCTGTTCTGCAATTGCATTTAAAGCTAAGTCTAATGCTTCTTCAAATGATTTTGCCGTTTCTTTCACAAACAACACCGCTCCTGGGACAGTGATTTTAATTTCTAACATTTTCTCTTTTACCTTTCCTAGGCTTGTCGCCACTTTCAGAAAAACCTCACCCGCGGTTATTCGGTCGTAAAAGGTATCTAACTTGTTTAACTTTTCTTGAATGCTTTCTACCAATTTGCGGTCCGCAGTAAAGTGGATCGCGTGAACTTGCACTTTCATAAGCTTAAAATTTAATGGTGAAACACGCTTTGGGAATCTTAGCAAAGCTGACAGAAAAAAGAACGTTTTAGATTCGATATAAACGTATCTTTTTTTTTAAGTGATGTCAAGTGTTTAACAGATTTTATTTGGCTATGCCAAATAAAATCTGTTAAACAAGTCACAACAAGTCGCAGCTTCGCTGCTTAGTCGCCTGCGGCTTAGTCGCTAGAACAGAGTAGAGATTATAGAGTAGAGAGTAGAGATAAAAGATTACTGAATCTGCAAGGGAGGAGGCCGAAGGTTGACCATAAATAGAGTAGAGATTAGAGAGTATAGAGTAGAGAGTATAGAGTAGAGATAAAAAGTCGTCTCACCGATGAAAAAAATAGGCCGAAGGCCGCATATACACACCATCGCCACCGGCGATTCCAACATTTACCATTAACCACTTACCATCTCTACTCTATACTCTCTTATCTCTACTCTAAAACCCATTATACCATCGCCACCGGCGATTCCAACATTTACCATTTACCATTCACCACTTACCATTGTCCATCCATCTATACTATATCATCTATACTCTCTACTCTAAAACCCACCATACCATCGCCACTGGCGATTCCAACTTTATTCTTTATTCTTTATGCTCTATACTTTTAAACTAACATCTCTACTCTATCATCTATACTCTCTACTCTCCTTTATACTTCAACCTCACCAACCTCACGTTCACCCCATTCCTCCGCATAAAATCGTGCCAGAAATGCTGAATAGCAGACAAATGGTCATTCGGGGATTTCACCTCGACGAAGGCATATTCATCGCCCTTTTGGATAAATAAATCAGGAAAACCTTTCACATGGGTACCTAAATGGGTCCACATATAATGCGCAATGGCCGCCAGACCATCCGTAGGCATGGCATTCAAGAAACGTTCCATCAAATCAAAATCGAGGGAATACCAATCCACCAATGGATTCATCGCACCCTGATTCTCTGCGGCACACGCGCGCAAAACCGCTAAAAGCTCTTCTCGATCTGAAAGTAAATGTACCGGAAGTTCCCCCGCAAAAGATTCCTTCCCATAATGGCTAGGTGCCCATTGAAAAGGGTGATGAAAACCTTCTTTACGCTCCGCAAAGATCAAATCCCAGGCGAATAAACCTAGGAAATTACGCCAAATTTGGTTCTCCGTAAAGGCCGCATAATAGCCTTGCGCTTCGAAATAGGCCGCCACGCCAGCTTCAACTTGACCAATATATTCGGGTGATATTTCGATTAATTCGGCTTGCTTTAAGGAAGAGGTAACTTGTTTGATAGATTTCTTAGAGGCCTGTTTGGCCAGAAAATCTTCGAAAAAATGAATCTCTGTGGGAGAATCACATAATTCCAATCCGACGCGAGCCCAGTTTATGGCTTCCTCCAACTCCCCCATTTTCTGCAACACCCGCACTCGACGTTCCATTGAAGCACCGCTTAAAGAAACCTCATATACCTCCAAAGCCTCTACATAGGCCTTTTCGCGCTCTAAAAGACGACCTAAAGCATAGCACGTTTTTTCAAAGGCTCGAATCGATGGTTCTAACAAAGATTCAGCCAATGGCAACATATGCGCACGCCAAGAGGCCAACATCTCGTCAGCACTAACAGAGGATGTATAAAACCACTCCCGCCACATTGAAATGGCCCATTTCTGTTCTGCTTCCTCTCGAGTTTGGAAATAGGGTTTTAAGTCCTCCTCTTGTACTTCCACGAAGGCCCTGTGGCCTAAGTCCTTCACCACAAAATCCGTTAAATCCCTTGAACGGGTTCCAAAAAACAAGAACTGAAGGAAGGCAAAAACCTCCATCCGAATGGGAGCCACTACTCCAGCTGAAAAGGCAGCGATTAAATCAGGAGAGGAAACAAGTGCAGCCGCTTCTTCTTTGGAGGCAGAGGAGGGGACTTTGATGCCTTGTTTTTTGGCCAAAATCACACATTCCTGCTTCGTAAAAATCGATTCCACTCCTTCCGTCACATCCATCAAGAAACCCGACGAGCGCAAAATCTGTAAGGAATTAGCTAAATCCCCTATTTCAGGGTAGTTTAATTTCTCGATCCGAAAATAGGCGGAGCGACGGGAGGCTAAACGCAAAGGCAAATAATGCCGGTCAATGTAGCGCAGAATATAGCTAAAATGCTCCCAATAATAGGTTGCAGACAATTCTACCTCAATTTTTCGCTCATTCCGCATTATTGTTTATCTTTGTCTACCTTTTAAAGGGATTATCCTTTTATTCATAAATCAAAACAAAAATATGCAAACTGTTGCTAATTTCAATTTTGCCGGTAAAAAAGCGCTAGTACGTGTTGATTTCAACGTTCCTTTGAACGATCGTTTCGAAATTACAGATGATACCCGAATTAAGGCTACGATTCCAACGATCCAAAAGATTTTGAAGGATGGCGGATCGGTCGTTTTAATGTCTCACTTAGGTCGTCCGAAAGATGGTCCAGTGGAAAAGTACTCTTTAAAACACTTAGTGACTCCTTTATCGTTGGTTTTTGGCGTTAAAGTGAAGTTTGCTTCAGATTGCATCTCTGATGAGGCGGTTGAATTAGCAAATGGTTTACAAGCAGGTGAAATCTTGTTAATTGAGAACCTTCGTTTCTACAAAGAAGAAGAAAAAGGAGATGTTGATTTCGCTCAGAAATTAGCTCGTTTAGGCAATGTTTGGGTGAATGATGCCTTTGGTACGGCTCACCGTGCACACGCTTCTACTGCGGTAATTGGTCAATTCTTCACAGATAAAGTGAGTGGTTACGTGATGCAAGCGGAATTAGACAACGCACAAAAGATCCTTGAATACGCTGAGCGTCCATTTACGGCGATCATGGGTGGTTCTAAAATCTCAGATAAAATTTTGATTATTGAGCGTCTTTTGGACAAAGTAGATAATTTAATCATCGGTGGAGGAATGACCTATACTTTCTCTCTTGCAGAGGGTGGTAAAATTGGAAAATCGATCTCTGAGCCAGATAAAGTAGAATTAGCAAAGGAATTAATCGAGAAGGCGAAGGCCAAAGGTGTGAACTTAATTATGCCTTTAGACAACGTTTGCGCAGATGATTTCAACAACAACGCAAACCGTCAAACCGTAGAACGCGGATGTATTCCTGATGGTTGGGAAGGTTTGGATATCGGCCCTAAGTCAGTGGCTTTATTCCAAGAGACGATTGCAAAGTCTAAAACAATCCTTTGGAATGGTCCAATGGGCGTTTTTGAATTCTCAAACTTCGCTATCGGAACAAACGCTATCGCTGATGCGGTTGTTAAAGCAACGGAAGAAAATGGCGCCTTCTCTCTCATTGGAGGTGGTGATTCTGCTTCTGCTGTTAACAATGCAGGTTATGGCGATCGTGTAAGCTACGTTTCAACAGGCGGTGGCGCTTTATTAGAATATATGGAAGGCAAAACTTTACCAGGAGTTGCTGCTTTAGAGGCTTAATTAGCCTATTTTACATAAATTAACGAAAGGCGAGGGATGTTTTCCTCGCCTTTTTGTATTTTAGATTCATGATTCAACATAAAGCTCCTGCCCATCTTCGCGCTGCTTATTTAAGTTTAGATAGCCGTACCATTTATGAGCCTGCTAAAACCGCGTTTTTTGCAGTCCACGGATTGAATCATGATGGGCACCAGTATATTGAATCTTTGTATGCCAAAGGCGTTCGCGAATTCATCGTAGAAGAATCAGCTTGGCATGGTGCATTAGCCGAGAAAGCTGTTTCTTGGGAGCAAACCAATATCTATGTGGTGGAAAATAGTATCGCCACTCTCCAAGAGATCGCTAAGCGTCACCGGGAACAATTTCAGTATCCGGTCATCGCCATTACGGGGTCTAATGGTAAGACAATCTGCAAAGAATGGCTCGCTATATTGTGCAATAGCTCTTTTACCATTGCAAAAAGCCCTAAAAGTTATAATTCCCAAATAGGCGTACCTCTTTCCCTTTGGGCTATGCAAGAGAAGCATACCTTGGGTATTTTCGAGGCAGGTATATCCCAAAAAGGTGAAATGGAGCGCATCGAAACGATGCTAAAGCCTGATTATGGCATTTTTACGCATTTTGGCGAGGCTCACGGCTCTAATTTTAGTTCTGATGAAGAGAAACTTAGAGAGAAACTAATTCTCTTTAAAAACGCAAAAAAACTCGTTTACCGAATCAAAGACCTTCAAAATGATGCCATCAAAACCATCATGCAGGAAATCAATCCTTCCTGTGAGTTAATCGGATGGAATACGATAAGCCCAGACAAAGGCTTGTTCACTTTTTGGCAAACAAAAGGAAAATCTGCCCACATAAAAGTCATTAAAGCAGCTCAAAGCGAAGCATTTATCGACAGTCACATTGATATGTCGGATGAAGCATCCCTAGAAAATGCGACTAATTGTCTCGTTTTGGCTTCTATTTTAGGAATCAGTCGCGACGTTTTAGGAATTAAATCAAGAGCACTCAAGCCGATTTCTATGCGACTTGAAATGAAGGAAGGTCTGCGTGGAAATACGCTAATCGATGATTCATACAATAACGATGTGGATGGACTTCGCTTAGCGCTCCCTTTATTGCAGAAAAATAAACAGAAGAAAAGTGTTCTAATCCTCAGTGATTTCATCGAAACAGGCATACCTGAAAAGGATTTATATGCTGAAGTGGCATCTTTAGTGCGCCACCAAAAAATCGACCGCGTTATCGGAGTAGGCGAACATATCATTCGAAATAAAGTCAATTTTGACTCTATTGATGTATTTCACACGACAGAAGACCTGATTTCCTCGGGCGTATTGAATACCATCAATAATAGCCAACTCTTGTTAAAAGGTGCCCGCAAATTCAACTTCGAGAAACTTGTCCATGCACTTGAAAATAAGACGCATAGAACACAATTAGAGGTAAATTTAGATGCTATACAGCACAATTTGACCTATTTCAAAAAGAGCATTAGCCCAGATACCAAACTGATGGTGATGGTCAAAGCTTTTGCCTACGGCACAGGCGCCATCGAAATAGCCACCCTATTACAAAATAGCGGAGTAGACTATCTAACTGTAGCCTATACAGATGAAGGAGTTTATTTACGTAAACACGGAATCTATGTACCTATTATGGTAATGAATCCAACAGTTGAGGAATTCGATAAGCTAACTGAAAATGGTTTAGAGCCAGAAATTTATAGTTTCGATCTTTTAAAAGCGATTGACGAATACAGCACGCAGCAGAACAAAAACATTAAGATCCATATCAAATTAGATACGGGCATGAAACGTTTAGGTTTTGAAGCATCAGAAATCACAGAATTAGGCGAAAATTTAGCCCAAATGCCTCAGCTTTGGGTTGCTAGTATATTGAGTCATTTAGCTGCTGCAGATAGCCCACAACATGGCGAATTTACAGAAAAACAAATAGCCCAATTTAGCCAAGCAGCCGCAGAAATAGAAGCTATTTTAGGTTATCAAACGATTAAACACATCGCTAACTCGGCAGCCATTCAAAATTACCCTTCAGCACGCCAAGATATGGTCCGTTTAGGGATCAGTTTATACGGAATTACCGGTAATCCGAACGTAAAAAACAAGATCGAAAACGTATTAACACTAAAAACGTCCATTTCTCAGATCAAAAACATCGCTCCAGAGGAGTCGATCGGCTATGGTCGACGTGGAAATTTGACTGGCCCAGGGCGAATTGCCACCCTAGCCATCGGGTATGCAGATGGCTATTCCAGAGCCCTCGGAATGGGCAAAGGACACTTCGAAATTAAGGGACATTTATGCCCCACAGTAGGCTCTATTTGCATGGACATGTGCATGGTAGATATCAGCCAATTTCCTGACATTTCTGTCAGCGACACCGCCATAGCCTTTGGCGGAAAAATACAATTATATGATTTAGCCAAACAAGCCGAAACCATCCCATACGAATTGATGACAAACATCAGTGAACGGGTGAAGAGGGTGTATGTGACGCAGTAGGCGGTGGACAGTAGTCAGTAGTCAGTATCCGGTAATCAGTAATCGGTAGTCCGGAGGAGTATGCCCATCCACCATTCACCATCCACAATTCACCATTTACCACTTACCATCTCTTCTCTCTACTCTCTACTCTCTACTCTCTACTCTCTAATCTATTATTTAGCATAATTGCTATATAGTAGATTAAATACTTAACATTATTGCTAAATAATATTTATCCATACGGCTAATTATTTAGTGCTACTGCTAAGAAGCATATCAATAACCTGATTTGGAGATTTCCTATCAATATATTAACTTAGCTAAATATCAAATAATAGCATGGCTGTAGAGAACATAGCAAAAGCTTTAGGGGATGAGTCTAGACGGAAAATCATCGAACTATTAAAGGACGGAGAGCTTCCAGCTACGGCTATATTTGATCAATTTGACTACGCCGCTCCTACTATTTCCAGGCATTTATCTGTTTTGAAAGATGCTGGCTTAGTGAGCACGCGTAGAAATGGAGTCTTCATTTACTATTCATTAGAGAAGGATGCGCTTCGTCAATTAGACGAATGGCTCTCCCCTTTCCTACCCAAAGTGAAGGCAGCTCCGAAAGAAAAATCCACTCCGACTCCGAAAATACCGAAGGAAAATCCTTTTGATAAATTCCAGTCTGAATTTTAAAATAGTAGAATAATACAATTTTTTATGAAGCGATTTGTGTTCATTATTCGAGGTCCTGTGAGTGGAATTTCCAGCGAATCTAGCCTCGCATCCGAGGCTGAATTAGACCAAATTCGGACCTGGTTGAAAGGCTTAAAATCGACTTACGCAGACATGCTTTTTCAGAAATTTTCAGGAGAAAAAAAGGCCCTAAATCAGAGTGGAAATTTAGACCACCTACTGATCTCACAAATTGACGGCGGAGAAATTTCTCAGATCGTTACGCTGATTTTACCAGGTTTAGATGTTGCCGAAGAAATTGCCAAAAGTTTTCCCTTCCCTAACGAATTTTATAGCCTCGAGTTGAGAGAAATGGCTTAAACGCCTAGTAAACCCATAAAAAAAGACCCATACATAACGTATGGGCCTTTTTTATTTATTCGCGACGAGAATCGCGTATTTTTCTTCTCCTTATAGATTGATCTCACCTACCATATTCTCAGGCTTTACCCACGCATCAAACTCTTCGGCGGTTAAATATCCAAGAGAAATTGCTGTTTCCTTAAGCGTAGAGCCATTTTTATGTGCGGTCTGAGCAATCTCAGCTGCTTTGTAGTATCCGATCTTCGTATTTAAAGCTGTAACTAACATCAATGAGTTATTCACGTGCTTCTTAATGTTATCATGCAATGGTTCGATACCTACCGCACACTTATCATTAAATGCTACACATACATCCCCGATTAAACGAGCAGAGTGTAAGAAGTTATAGATCATCACCGGCTTAAACACATTTAGCTCAAAATGGCCGTTTGAACCACCGATTCCGATAGCTACATCATTACCCATTACTTGCGCAGCTACCATCGTCATAGCCTCACATTGTGTTGGATTTACCTTTCCTGGCATGATAGAAGAGCCTGGTTCATTATCTGGAATGTAAATCTCACCAATTCCTGAACGAGGTCCAGAAGAAAGCATACGCACATCGTTTCCGATCTTCATTAAGCTAACTGCAACCGTTTTTAAGGCTCCGTGTGCTTCTACAATCGCATCGTGGGCAGCTAATGCCTCAAACTTGTTTTCAGCCGTTACAAAAGGTAAACCTGTTAAAGCTGCAATGTGCTTTGCTACGTTCTCAGAATAGCCTTTAGGGGTATTAATACCCGTTCCAACGGCCGTTCCTCCTAAAGCTAACTCAGATAAGTGCGCTAAGGAGTTATTGATGGCACGTAAACCGTGATCTAATTGCGAAACATAACCAGAGAATTCTTGACCTAAAGTCAATGGAGTCGCATCCATAAAGTGTGTACGACCTATTTTAACCACGTTTTTAAAGGCTTTTGCTTTGGCAGCCAATGTATCACGCAATTTTGTAATACCAGGGATGGTTACCTCTACTAACGTTTGATATGCCGCAATGTGCATCGCTGTAGGGAACGTATCATTGGAGGATTGAGACTTGTTTACATCATCGTTTGGATGTACAAATTTCTGCTCATCTAGTAAATTACCTCCTTGCAAAACGTGTGCACGATAAGCAATTACCTCATTGCAATTCATATTAGATTGCGTACCTGAACCAGTTTGCCAAACCACTAAAGGGAATTGATCTGCCCATTGACCTTCTAAAATCTCATCACAAACCTGAGCAATTAAATTCTTCTTCGCTTCTTCTAATACTCCTGCCTCAAAATTCGTGATCGCCGCTGCCTTTTTTAGGTAAGCAAAGGCCCGTATGATCTCTTTGGGCATCTTATTAATATCCTGAGCAATTGGGAAATTCTCAATGGAACGTTGAGTCTGAGCTCCCCAATAGACGTGAGCAGGCACTTGCACCTTACCCATAGTATCTTTTTCAATTCTATACTCCATACGATGTTTTGTATTAAATTTGTCTTAGTCCACAAAAATACCACCAAAAACATTAAGATGCTTAAAATTTACGGAATTCCTGCCTGCAATACGATGAAAAAAACGTTTGACTATTTAAACCAAAAAGGCATCCCCTATGAGTTCCACGATTACAAGAAAAAGGGCATTTCAGCGGATCAATTACGCTATTTCTTGGATCAATTAGGTGAGGAAACCATATTAAACAAACAAGGAAGCACCTATCGACAGCTAAGCGATACGGAAAAAGCTAATCTAGATGTGTTTACCTACCTACAAGAAAAAACATCTGCCATCAAGCGACCTATTTTGGTGCATAATGACAGATGTTTCGCTGGATTCAAACCAGAAGAATTAGATAATTGGCTAACTAATTAATTACCCTTTATAAAACAACCATTTAGCCATCTCTTTTACGGTTACTTTCTTACCATACATCAAAATTCCGATACGGTAAATACGGGCCGAAATCCAGCTGCAGGCAAACGAACCATCATATTAATAGGCGATGTAAACGGAATCATAGAAGCCCAAAACGCCATCGTACTATCGGGATCCTGCATCGTAAACTGAGCCATCATGAAGGCTGCAATGATGGGTAGCATGACAATAAAAGTGAATTGCTGGGCTTCTGTGGCACTCTCCACCGCGCTGCCAATGGCCGCAAAAAGGGAACTGTAAAGCAAATAACCAAACAAGAAATAGAATAAAAAGCCCCCAACAACCAGCGGGATATTAGTGCTCTCAATCACTTTCGTCACTTCCGCCATCGGCGAGGCATCATTAATCTCTTTCGCTACTTTAGGATCCGCCTTCTTTACCTGTTCTACCTTCTGTTGAATCGATCCACAATAAAAACTGCGTTAAACCTACCATTCCTACGCCTAAAATCTTACCCAGCATTAACTGATAAGGCTTAATTGATGAAATAATCACCTCAATAATTCGGCTGCTTTTCTCCTCAATCACCCCATTCATGACCTGAGAACCGTATAATAAAAGCGTTATATAGAGAAGCAAGCCCATAACTCCAGCTAAGATCATAGCCCCTCCAGATGACGAGCTAGTTTCATTCCCAGTTTCAGAGACTGTAACCGTCTCACTCCCCACATCTACCTGTGTTTTTTCATACACTTCAGAGGCAATTCCAGCCTCTTTCATCAACACCGCACGCACCTTTTTCTCAATAACACGCTCAATAGAGGACTTCAAAGAGAGGCTTAAATTCTTTTCTGAGTATATTTTCAAATCCCTCCCATTCGTCAAAATATCCTTCGGAAGATGCACGAGGGCGGTATAACCTTCTTTGGCAAAATTAGCTTTCAAATCAGCCACAGGCTTCTTGACTAACTTGAATTCCACCTCCTTATCCACTAGATCTGCTGTTTGAAACAATCCACTCTCATCGACTACCTCGATTCGCTTCACCTCTTTATCCTGCATAGCCAGCCAAATAGGCACCGCATAAATGGCCGTAATTAAAATAGGCCCTAATAGGGACGCAATCCAGAACGATTTCTTTTGAATACGGGTCAAATACTCCCGCTGAATGACTAATAATATCTTGTTCATCGCTTATTTCGTTTCTTCTACTACTTGAATAAAAATGTCGTTAAAGGAGGGCACAACCTCTTTAAACTCCTGTAAATCCACCTGCTTAATCAGGGCTGCAATAGCTTTATTGGTACCATCTGCTTGCGTTAATTTGATAATAGCCGAATGCCCCGCGTCATCCACCGAAACCACCTGAAAGGCAGCCGTATCTGATAGAGATCCTGAAAACTTAATGGCATATTCGTCCTTCTTGTATCGATTGCGAACTTCCTCCTTCTCCCCTGTTAAAACGACCTGAGAATGATTAATAAGTGCGATACTATCACATAATTCCTCGACCGATTCCATTCGGTGAGTGGAGAACAAAATGGTCGTTCCGCGCTCTTTTAAGCCCAAAATCTCCTCTTTCAGCATGTTCGCATTAATCGGATCAAAGCCAGAAAATGGCTCATCTAAAATCAAAAGTTTAGGCTCATGCACAACAGTGGCGATGAACTGGGTCTTTTGTTGCATTCCTTTGGAAAGATCATCTACCGGTTTATTCCACCAATCTTTAATATCCAA
>JBEBBJ010000074.1:0-8494 GCA_041158445.1 Bacteroidota bacterium | reverse complement strand
CGGTCTATTTGTGTACTCATATTATTCGTGGATAGCTCGATCACGTAGATGTAGTCGCTGTCCGTTTCTATTGTTTTTTAATGATAAAATCTCGGCCATAATAGAGATCGCAATCTCTTCTGGGCCTTCAGCACCTAGATCTAATCCGATGGGAGTAGCGATAGGTAATTGTGTAACTAAATCTGCTTCAAAATGGTTTTGAAGCTTTTCATATCTTTTCTTTGGCCCTAAAATTCCTACATAGGCCGGTTTTGTAGGCAATTCAATCAACCGTTGTAAAATCTTCACATCCTTGTCTAAATCGTGGGTCATCATCACGACATAATCGGAGTTTTTTATAGTCCCAAAATCCTCATAACTAGATCGCCCATTAACTGGCAAATTAGCCTTCATTTTAGACAAAACACCCACCCAATTCACGCGCCATGACAATAAAGCGGCTTGTTGAATAAAAGCATGTGAATCAAACTGATTCCCAAAAAGCCATACCGTCATCGGTGCCGGCAAGAATTCAGTGAAGGTGTCCTCTGCCCATTTACTTGCATGAGATTCAGCCGCTTCTTCTAGCGAAATTTGAAAATCTACTGCATAACAGATGGATAAGGTATGAGCAATTTTTCCTTGAATATGATCTTCTAGGACTGTTACAAGCTGATTAATCTGATCTTGGAAGGGATTTATATGAATCTCTATCACACCTTGGCATCCCAATCCGATACCTAAAGCAAAAGGATCTTCCTCTCGTGTATCATAGGTAATCGATTTATACTCCTGCGAATAGAGTGCTAATTGCGCTTTCTTCAAAATATCTCCCTCTAAACAACCACCAGAAATTCCTCCCCACCAATCTCCTTCTTCAGAGATTAACATACGCGCACCCGGTCGACGGTATGCACTGCCATCCACTTGCACGACTGTGGCTAAAACAAACTTCCTTTCGGTCTTTTGTAGCTCCTTGACTTGCTGAATAATTTGAATTAATTCTTTCATAGGAGCTGGGGTAATTTTTGAGACAGAACTTCACAAATTACATCTACCTCTTCAGAGGTTGTAAAATAGCCTAAACTAAATCGAGCGCTCGCTAAAGCATCCTCATCAGAAAGCCGAACCATTCGAAAAGGCAAGTGCATTCAATACCTGAAACATGCGCTCCCAATCAGCTCCTTTCAGCGTGAAATTCAAGATGGAGGGTACTGAATTAGTTGGTGTATTTAGGGAATCGGCAGGTATAATCGTCTTTAACTTTTCAATAGATGCCTTGTAAAAAGCAGATTTAGATAAGAACTCAGGAATTAACTCCATGGCTTTCGCTAAACCAACGATCAAAGGTACTGGTAATCCACCAATACCTTTAGGTCCATAAATTTTATGTCCGCTAAAGCTAATTAAATGAGGTAAATGATTTAAATCCAATTCCATTTTACCCAAAGCCTGTGTTGCGTCCGAATGAAAACAAACATCCCTTGCTTCACAAAGCTTGAGCACGTCCTGATAAGGCAAAATGGATCCTAACTCATTATTCACGAGCATCAAGGAAACTAATGCTGTATCCGGTCTAAACACGGAGGCTAATTCTGACACCTCCTTTATATAGGTCACTTCCCAACCCTCATTCTCTAGTGCATGAAAGACTTCTAATACAGCTTTATGTTCTAGCGCACTAGTGATAAGATGACCTTTAGGTTTACCTTGTAGATAACCACGTATACCCAAATTAATGGATTCGGTCGCACCAGAAGTGAAAACTACCTCTGCTGGTTTTACTTGAAAATAACTAGCAACCGTGTTTCGGGATTGTTCCACTGCTTCTGAAGCCCTCCAGCCGTATAAATGAGAACTTGATCCCGCATTACCATAAATTTCCGTGAAATAGGGGAGCATAGCCGAAAGCACATCCGGGTGAACCGGTGTAGTTGCTGCATAATCAAGATAGATTGGCTGATTCCTCATTCTTTGGCAAATATAGGCATAAAAAAAAGCCTCGAAAAATTCGAGGCTCTCTTTATGGTTGAACAGGAATTACTTCAAGTTCTTCACAACTGCTTTGAAAGCTTCTGGGTGATTCATCGCTAAGTCAGCTAAAACTTTACGATTTAAAGTCATTCCAGATTTATTGAATTTACCCATGAACGCTGAGTAAGAAAGACCTTCGATACGAGCTGCTGCATTGATACGTTGGATCCATAAACCACGAAAATCTCTTTTCTTAACTTTACGGTCACGGTATGCATATTGCAAACCTTTCTCTACTTTGTTTTTGGCTACTGTCCAGACATTTTTTCCGCGACCGTAGAATCCTTTCGCTAACTTAAGGATTTTCTTTCTTCTAGCTCTTGAGGCTACGTGATTGACACTTCTTGGCATAATTTTTTGTTTTTTGAAATGAGGCGAATCTGTTGATTACTTTTTTAGGCCTTCTTTCTGGTTTAACAATAACTTAAATTCTAATTAAAGACCTAGCATTAAATTAACGCGGTCCATATCAGATGGGTGAACTAAGGTTGCGTGAACTAAATTACGCTTTTGCTTAGTTGTTTTTTTAGTTAGGATATGGCTGTGAAAAGCATGTTTACGCTTAATCTTACCAGTTCCTGTTACTTTGAAACGTTTTTTCGCTCCAGAGTTAGTTTTAATTTTTGGCATTGTTTGATAATTATGTAAAAATTAAATTTTGAAATTTGGAATGCAAAAGTAATGAAAATTACCCTATAATTCCAGCATCCGTTTGAAAATTATTTCTTGATAGCTTTAGGCGAGAAGATGATGCTCATACGCTTACCTTCTAATTTAGGCATATCGTCTGGCTTACCTACGTCCTCTAAACCTTTAGCGAAGTTTAATAATAACATTTCACCACGCTCTTTAAACACGATCGTTCTACCGACAAAGTGCACATAAGCTTTCACTTTTGCTCCTTCTTTTAAGAAATTAACCGCGTGCTTTAATTTGAAATTGAAATCGTGTTCATCCGTGTTAGGACCGAAACGAATTTCTTTGATCACTGTTTTCGTAGCGTTAGCCTTGATTTCCTTTTGCTTTTTCTTTTGATCGTACTTGAATTTAGCATAATCAATGATCTTACAAACAGGAGGGACCGCTTTAGGAGAAATCTCTACTAAATCTAAACTCTGCGCAGTCGCTAATTCTAGCGCTTTCGCGAAGGGATAAACACCCACCTCAATATTCTCACCTACTAATCGAACTTCTTCGACACCACGAATCAATTGATTGATACGATAAGGTTCTTCTTCTCTTTTATTTCCTCTGTAATTGTTATTCGGGCGTAAAGCCATAAAATAAAATGGGTTTAATATATATTAAATCGAAAGCTAAATCAAAATTAACGCAATTGCAAGCAAATCACGCATTAGCACCTATTTTTCATAGGTTAAAGACTGGATTTCTTCCTGCGCCATAGCGATGAAAGCATCCAAAGTCATCGATCCTACATCTCCATCGCCTTTCTTACGAACAGAAACGATACCTTCCGCTTGCTCTTTTTCACCTACCACAATCATGAAAGGCACTTTTGCGATTTCTGCATCTCTGATCTTACGTCCCATCTTTTCATTGCGGTGATCGACATAACCACGTAAATCCTTTTCCTGTAGACGTAAATACAATTCATTTGCATAATCCTCGTATTTCTCAGAAATAGGAAGCACCGCAATTTGATCAGGAGATAACCATAAAGGGAAGTTACCCGCTGTATTTTCGATCAAAATAGCCACAAAACGCTCTAATGAACCGAAAGGAGCCCGGTGAATCATTACAGGACGGTGCTTTGCATTGTCAGCACCCGTATATTCTAATTCAAAACGTTGAGGTAATTGGTAATCCACTTGAATGGTTCCTAACTGCCACTTACGACCTAATGCATCCTTCACCATGAAGTCTAATTTAGGACCATAGAATGCCGCTTCACCATATTCAATCACATAAGGCAAGCCTTTTTCTTCCGCTGAACGAATAATCGCAGATTCAGCGCGATCCCAATCTTCATCGTTACCAATGTACTTCTCCTTATTTTCTTTATCACGCAAGGAAACTTGCGCAGAATAGGAGTCAAAACCTAAAGCTTTAAATACATATAATACCAAGTCAATTACCTTCATAAATTCATCCTCCACTTGGTCTGGACGACAGAAAATGTGCGCATCATCTTGCGTAAAACCTCTCACACGAGTTAAACCGTGTAATTCACCACTTTGCTCGTAACGATATACCGTACCGAATTCCGCTAAACGCAAAGGTAAATCCTTATAAGAGCGAGGCTTCGTCTTGTAAATCTCACAGTGGTGAGGGCAATTCATCGGCTTTAAGAAGAATTCTTCATTCTCATCAGGCGTATGAATAGGTTGGAAAGAATCCTTTCCGTATTTCGCATAGTGACCAGAAGTCACATATAATTCTTTGCTCGCAATGTGCGGAGTAATGACAGGTGAATAACCCGCTCTCACTTGAGCACGGCGTAAGAAATTTTCTAAACGCTCTCTTAATAGAGTTCCTTTAGGCAACCATAATGGAAGTCCCATTCCCACTTTTTCAGAGAAGGCGAATAATTCCATTTCCTTACCTAACTTCCGGTGATCACGGCGTTTAGCCTCTTCTAATAGAGTCAAATACTCTTCCAATTCTTTGGCCTTAGGGAAAGTAATCGCATAAATACGAGTCAATTGCTTACGCTTCTCGTCACCACGCCAATAGGCACCAGCGACAGACATCAATTTGACAGACTTGATAAAACCAGTATTCGGAATGTGAGGTCCACGGCATAGATCCGTAAAGTTTCCTTGATTATAGAAGGTAATCGAACCATCCGCTAGACCGTCGATTAGTTCTAACTTATATTCATCACCTTTTTCTTTGAAATAGGAGATCGCATCTGCTTTGGAAACCGAAGTACGAACGTATTCATTCTTTTCCCGAGCTAATTCGAGCATTTTATCCTCAATAGCCTTGAATTGATCTGAACCGAACTCGTGTTCTCCTAAGTCGATATCGTAATAAAAACCTTGCTCAATAGCAGGACCGATACCAAATTTAGTTCCTGGATATAAAGCTTCTATAGCCTCAGCAAGTAAATGGGCTGATGAATGCCAAAAAGTTTTTTTACCCTCCGTATCATTCCAAGTAAGTAATTGCAATGAGGCATCTGCATCAATAGGAGTAGAGGAATCCACTACTTCACCATTTAGATTAGCCGCTAACACATTACGTGCTAAACCTTCTGAAATTTGTAATGCAACCTGATAAGGAGTGATTCCTTTTTCAAATTCTCTGACTTGACCGTCGGGAAAGGTAATTTTTATCATTCTAAAAAAATTTGTGCAAAGGTACAAATTAAGGCGCAATGTATTGAATTGAGCGCCTGATTAATTTTGGGATATAGAATCAATAGGGTTGACCAAAGAGTCGGAAAGGGATTCTTTACGTTTAGTGGGTAACAATCCTTGCTTAGCTAAATCAAAATAAACAAGCTCCGCCTTTAACGACTTGGTTTTCGGATAGATCTTCAACACTTGCTTGTACACTAAAGCAGCCTGTTCGTATTTCTTCATTTTAACTAAAAAACGAGCCCAAAAGCGCATAAAATACGGATCCATCGGGTATTTCTTCCAGCTTTGGAGGATTTCGTTTTGGTACTTTAAGGCAGGAATAGACGATAAGCCTTGCTCGTAATACACGTAGACCAAAGGAGATTCATCCGATGGCTTTCCATTCATAAGTGAATACAAACGTGCGGAATCAGATACCGCAAAATCTTTAACCGCCTTTAAAATAGGACGCTCTTTCTCTGATAAAAGGGAACTCTCCACTTTCTTTAAATAGGAGCGACCTAAACTATTCTGATTCGTAATAAAGTAGTTCTGAGCTAATAAAAGGCTATTTCGAATGGAATTTAACTCAGACGCCTCAGTTAATTTTGCGCGATCGATGGAGGTAGCATAATCCTCCACTTTCTGCTTTATTTGGGCAGATAAATCTAAATAAGCAGGCTCTCCGGGATTATCTCGCAAGGCTTTTTCCAGATCTTGATCCGCTAAACCGTAAGCATGCAAGAGAAGGTAATTTTTAGCCCGCAGAAAATACAAATTAGCACTAGGCTGATCTTCAATCTGTTGCGATAAAAACTGAACGTTTTTTAAGGGATTTTGGCCACTTTGAATCACCGCTTTATCTGGAATATTCTCTCCTTTAGAGTCGGGAGAAGTACTGCAAGCAGATAAAAATAAACTACCTAAAAGAAACAGAATCCTTATAACCATTTCAATACAAAATCAATCATCCAACGGACTTTAACCCCATACGGTGGGTAGAAATTCTTTAACAAATTCGTGCGCTGGATTACCACCGATTTTTGGTTAGAGAACTCCACAAAACCATAGTGCCCACCTGACTTACCTATGCCTGAGTGATTAACACCACCAAATGGTAACTCATTATGACCAAATTGAATCAAACAATCATTCACTACAGACGTACCTGAACTTGTATTATTCAAGATATATTGATTGAATTCGGTATTCGTTGAAAAGACATATAAAGCGAGTGGCTTATCCCCAGAACGAATGTCAGCCGTTACCTGAAATTCATCTTTGAAAGACATAATAGGAAGGATAGGACCAAATATCTCCTCTTGCAAAATACGCATATCCGGAGTGCAATTAGTCAACACGGTAGGGGAAATGAAGCAATCATCTGCATCGGTAATACCCCCAAATAACACTTGAGCGCCCTTTTCTTTCGCATCTTCTAAAAGAGAGGCGATGCGATCAAAATGGCGTCTGTTGACAATACGCGCATAGTCCTTACTTTTAGCCACATTCGCCCCATAGAAAGTATCCACTATAGCTTCTAAAGCCTGTAAGAAAGAATAATAATTCTTTTCGTGCACATATAAATAGTCGGGTGCGATACAGGTTTGGCCATTATTCAAAAACTTACCCCAGGCAATCTTAGCTGCCGCTTCCTCGACATTCACGTCTGGTCCGACAATGGCCGGAGATTTGCCCCCTAATTCCAAGGTAACTGAAGTTAAATGCTTCGCTGCCGCTGCCATAACGACTTTTCCGATCGCCGGGCTTCCGGTAAAGAAGATATGATCAAATTTTTGTTCTAAAAGAAACGTAGAAACAGAGGCATCACCCTCAAAAACGGCCACTTCACTTTTATCAAAAAGCGATGAAATCATCTTTTTAATAAAACCTGACGTGTTTGGGCTTAATTCAGAAGGCTTTAAAATCACCGCATTACCTGCTGCAATTGCATGTACTAAAGGGCAAATAGATAAATTGAATGGATAATTCCAGGGTGAAATGATCAAACAAAGTCCTTTTGCTTCATATTGAACGAGCCCTTTTGTACCTAAAAGCATCAAAGGGGTAGAAACAGATTTCGGTTTCATCCATGACTTTATATGCTTAATCGTGTGATTGATTTCACGTTTAACACCAAGCATCTCAGCAATAACAACTTCTGAGGCTGGTTTTTTAAAATCTTGGTACATCACATCACACAATTCTTCTTTGTGCTGTAGCAAATACGATTCAATTTTACGCAACTTAGAGATGCGCTCCTCTGCACTAGAGGTGCTCAGACGTAATAAAGCGGTCTTTTGTAAGGCAAGGACTTCTAAAATTTGATCTTCCATAGTTAAAATATGAATTGTAATTTTTCCTCTAACTCGTCAAAATAATAATTGTTTCCACTCGGCTTGCGTAAGGAATGACCCGCCACATACCATAAACCATCACCTGGGTAAACCGCTAAACTAGCAGATTTACAGTTTTGATTGGCTTTGTCCGCCTGAAATTCGGCAATAAACACGTGATTCATTAATTCCTGCAATTCATCCCAATTTGAAAAAGACTTTTGCCCTTCTTCGCTATCAAGATAAGAAAAACTCAAGGAGGCGAATGACATTTCCCCCTCAATCTTACGCCAATTACCAGCCCGATCTTTGAATTGAAACCCAAGATAAAGCGGTAATTCACGGCCATCTATTTCAAACATAGCCTGCATAAATTCCTGAATCAAAGTCTCCTGTGGCTCTAAATACAAGGGTACATTAGGCGTCGTATCATTTGCTTCGAGGGTAATAAAGGGTTCCTGGTCCTTTGGGGAACACGATCCTGTCACATATTCTTGAAACTGTGGCATCAATCGATCACGCCAAACTAATGGCAATTCGCCTTTATATGTCCATTGATCATCTGGCACTAAACCATCTGCAATTAATTCTTCTCGAGAAAAATCCGAACGATCGATATACTGTATTTCAATCTCAACACCTGGGCTAGATGTATCAAATTGCAAAAAGGTAAAAACAGCCTCTAAATGATAAGGAGCAGGCACATTGATAGGCGACTCATAAAACAGTTTAAAGCTGCGAGATAATTTATTCGGATTCATTTAAATGGAATTAAGATACAAAGCTACGGTTTTCAACGTATCTATTTTAGCACTCGGGGTTTTTATAAAAGAGGGGAGA
>JBEBBJ010000073.1:0-7983 GCA_041158445.1 Bacteroidota bacterium | reverse complement strand
ATTAAGCGATTAGGGACTAATGGAATATTCTCCGGTGTCGGGTCTCCGATGATCTCCGTTAATAAACCAATGATGTTGTGGTAGTATGCCGTGGTGCGTAATCCACCGTTCCACCAGGTCGAATAAACCGATCCTGATTTCATCGTATAACCTGGCTTCCCTTCTGCGTTTAAACGAGAACTCATCGCTGCACCTAAGGCGTCGATTCCAGTTATTAATAATGGGTCATAAACATAGTTGAAAGGATCGCGGTAAGGAGGACCTGCCACTACGGTTCCTGCTGGACCAGTTTGGTGGTGGTTGTAGAGGATTTGCGGCATCCATTCGATGTATTGTTGGCGGGCCATGTTCGTAGACTCGCTCATGTTCATCATATAGAAATCGCGGTTATTATCGTGTCCGATGTATTTTTCGTACAAACGCGGCAAGTTATCCGTCGAGCGTTTCAGCGTGTCTGCCTTGCGCATGTACCAGTTTGAAACCAATTCTTGGCCATCTGGATTTGCGTGAACGAATAGGATGATGGTGTTTTGGAGGATGCGTTTTGTTTCGTCGTCGTTTCTGGTGGTGAATTGATAGATGGATTCGATCCACTGGTGAATCCCTACCGTTTCTGTGGCGTGTAATCCGCCGTCGATCCAGACGATGGCTTTTCCTTCTTTGGCCAAAGCCTTCGCCTCAGAATCACTCAGGCCCTCCGCTCGTGCCAAACGCTGCGAAATTGCCTTGTATTTAGCTAAATTTTTTATGTTCGACGGATCCGAAACAATCACCATGTACTGATTTCTGCCTTCTTCCGTCTTTCCAATCGACTGCAACTTCACCCGATTAGACGATGCTGCCACCTTTTTCAGGTAAGCCTCCGTCTGGGTAAACGTAGCTAAATGGTAATTATCGCCGATAGAAAAACCAAAATGCGATTTAGGACTAGGAACCTGCGCGCTAACCGTCAGCGACGCAAATAAGAGAACGAGTAAGATTTTTTTCATATGTTGAATGAGGTAAGCATTAAAGATAGAAATATAGAAATTAATTTTTAGCTTCGTGACTGAAAAATACCAAGCTATGATTAAAAAAATATCCTTTATTGGCCTGATTGCGATGGCCGCTTTGAGCACGATGTCCTTAACGAAGGCGCCTGCTGTGATGGAAGAGCCTGCTGAGGTGAATTATACCAAATACTGTGCGTCTTGTCACGGAGAAAAAGTGGAAGCTTTCGTGGACCGCAAATGGAAGAACGGTGATAAAAAATCCGATATTTTAAACAGCATCACGCACGGCTATCCTGACTTAGGTATGCCGACCTGGAAAGAAGTATTAACGCCTAAGGAAATCGAAAAATTAGCCGATTTAATCGTCGAAAACTTAGCCGGTGTGGAGCAATACAAATTCGCGAATAAGCCCACTTCGAATATCTTCAAATCAGAGGGAATGACGATCGCTTTAGATACAATAGTAACCGGTTTAGATAGCCCATGGGGTTTTGTACAATTGCCTTCAAATGATTATTTAATCTCTGATCGTTCAGGTGTATTATATCAGGTAGACCAAAAACGTAACAAAACAGCTATCACAGGGACGCCTTCCGTTTATTCACAAGGTCAAGGCGGTTTATTAGATATCGCTCTGCACCCACAATTCGAGAAGAATGGCTGGATCTATTTGTCCTATTCTAAATTCAAAATGGAGGATGGATCTAAAGTGAATACGACCGCCATTGTTCGGGGTAAAATTAAAGACAATCAATGGGTAGAATCACAAGAACTTTTCGAAGCGAAGCCGTACACGAAAACATCTCTCCACTTTGGATCTCGTATCACATTCGACAAACAAGGACATCTATTCTTCTCGGTAGGTGAACGTGGAATGGAGAAGGTATTCCCACAGAAATTAGATAGCGATAACGGAAAAATTCACCGTTTGAACGACGATGGAACGGTTCCCGCTGATAATCCTTTCAAGAATACGGATCATCCAAGTATCTATTCGTATGGTCAACGCAACCCACAAGGTTTGACGACGAATCCATGGACAGGCGATATATGGGAGACGGAACACGGTCCACGTGGTGGTGATGAGATTAACATCATTCAGGCTGGCAAAAACTATGGCTGGCCGGTGATTACCTACGGCATTAATTATGATGGAAAACCGATTTCAGCTATCTCCAAAAAAGAAGGCATGGAACAACCTATCTCCTATTTCATCCCTTCTATCGCACCATCAGGTTTGACTTTTGTGACGGGTGATAAATACCCAGCTTGGAAAGGCAACCTAATGATCGGATCCCTACGTTTCAACTATTTGAACCGCGTAGAGGTGAAGAACAACAAGGTGGTGAAACACGAAAAAGTTTTAGTTAACGTGGGTCGTATGCGCAATGTTGAGCAAGGCCGCGATGGCTACTTGTACATTGGGGTGGAGAATCCGGGGATGGTATTTAGATTGCGTCCGCAATAAGAGTATAGATTATAGAGTAGAGAGTAGAGAGTATAGATAGTCCGAAGGCAATGAGTCCGGAGGTTTTTTCACTTTTTTCATTTCTAGATTGTTGAGATAAAGAGGGGGTTTTATATTCAAATCACAAAAATATTGCGCAGCACATTTTTAGATTTGAATATAAAACCCTCGCCACTCATCACTTTCCCCTTTCACCTGCAACCATTTTATCAGAAATTGCATCTTCGTTTTTCATTAACATTGCCTAGATGAGATTTTTGCTATTATTACTTGTTAGTTCAATTACGGCTTTTGGCCAAAATTCCTTACACCTTCGTCTTCAAGATACCAATAAAGAGGCTTTGCCTTTTGCCACGGTTTTATTGAAAAAAACCAGTGATTCTAGCCTAGTTAAGGGGATGAATACAGATGAAAATGGGGAATTAAAAGTTTCCAAACTACCGTTCGGTCGCTTTACTTTGACCTTACAATCCACTGGATTGAAGCCCACAAAAATCACCTTAGAGGAGATTACAGCGGATTCAAAAATCGATTTAGGGACCATTACCCTATTGCCTTTAAGCACCGAATTAGCCGAAGTGAAAGTGACGGCTACGAAACCGTTCATCGAAAAAAAGCTGGATAAAACGATAGTGAATGTGGAAAACTCTGCGATGGCGGCTGGAAATACTACAATGGAATTATTAGAGCGTTCTCCAGGTGTGATAGTAGATAAGGACGGCAATATTTCATTGCGCGGAAAGTCAGGCGCTGCCATTATGATCGATGGAAAAATCTCCTATTTAAGTGGGGCGGACTTAGCGAATTATTTGAAAAATTTACCCGCAGACCAGGTATCTCAGCTGGAAATTATGGCGAATCCTTCCTCCCGTTATGACGCGGCAGGAACGGGTGGAATTATCAATATTAAATTAAAAAAGAACTCGAATATCGGCTTAAACGGATCTGCCAATGCGACTTTAGCCCAGGGAGTTTATTCTCGCCAAAGTACCGGGGTGAATTTGAATTACCGAAAGAATGGCTGGAACTGGTTTGGAAATGGATCAGTGGTGAATCGAACAACCTTAGAGCGCAATTATTTAACGCGCTATTTTAGAACACAGAATGAGGTTTGGGAAAACGGGTATGCATTCAAAAATGAGAATCAAACGACGCAATTAAAAGGTGGCGTAGACTGGTATTATTCGAAGAAAACGACCTTAGGGGTTTTGGTATCTGGAAACATCAACCAATATACTTTGCACGACGGATTGAATCAAACCATTCAATATACGAGTGCTGGCACGGCTTTGACCCGCTTAAACACCTTTAATAACGTGGGGAATCCGAGCCATAATTATGCTGCGAATTTCAATTTCAAACATACCTACGATACCACTGGACGAGAATTAACGATTGATTTAGATTATGCCCGATTTGTAGAAAATAGTGGTTCCAATTTGCGTTCACAGTTTCAGCGTGGCGACTTTAGTCCTCTGAAACAGGATTCCTTATTGCTGAATAACTCGAAATCTTTTGTGGACCAATATTCTTTCAAGCTGGATTATGTGCTACCTTCATTTCTTAAATCGAAATGGGGAACGGGGTTGAAATCGTCCTATGTTAAAACGGATAACGATTTACGCTTCCAGGGAAAAAATGAAGGTGATCCTGCCTTTACTTTTTTAACGGGCCAAAGCAATCACTTCGTCTACACTGAACAAATTCACGCCGCGTATTTGAATACAGAACGTGCCATTGGCAAGTTCAGCTACCAGATTGGTTTGCGTGGTGAGTGGACCGTAGCGGATGGATTATCTGAAGCATACACGGCTAAATCGAAAGATTCCACTTTCCACCGCGATTATGCGCAACTTTTCCCGAGTGCTTTCTTTCAGTATGATTTGTCCAAAAATCATAGCCTCGGCTTCAATTATTCCCGACGCATCGACCGCCCCAGCTATGGCGATTTAAATCCATTCGTCTTCTTCTTGGATAACTACACGTTCAAAGTGGGTAACCCTATGTTAACTCCACAGCTGACTAATTCGATCGAATTGAGCCACACCTATATGGGGGCATTTAGCACCATTTTAGGCTATAGCCATACCACGAATGTGATCACTGAAATTTTGAAACAAGATACACAGGCTAGAAAATCCTACCAAACCACGGCAAACATGGCGGAGCGTACGAATTATAGCCTTGGTTTCTCTCTACCGATCCCTATCGCAAAATGGTGGTCTTCGAACAACGACATCTACTTTAACCGCGCTGAACTAACAGGAAAAGTAGAAAATGCGAACCTTAGTCCTGTAAACAATCAATTTTACATCAGCTCAAATCACATCTTTACCTTACCCAAAGCTTATCGCCTCGAAATTGGTGGAAATTACTTCTCGGGAGGACTGGAGAGTGCCTTTATTTTTGGAGCAGGAGGAGCACTTAATTTAGGGATCCAAAAAACGGTCATGAACAAACGGGGTGTCATCCGCTTAAACGCCCAAGATGTTCTTTACACGTCTAACCCAGATGTATTTATCAAATACGGCGACTTAGATATTGTCGTTCGTCCACGCCAAGATTCCCGTGTGGTGCGCTTAAACTTCACCTACCGTTTTGGCAATATGTCAATCAAGGGCGCGCGAGAAAGAGCGACGGGGTTAGAGGCAGAGAAGAGTAGGGTGAAGAGTAAATAAAGTCGTCTTTTTAAATGTAAATCTAAAATTGTGCTGCGCAATAATTTTGTGATTTACATTTA
The DNA here is from genome assembly GCA_041158445.1 of Bacteroidota bacterium. Taxonomy (GTDB): domain Bacteria; phylum Bacteroidota; class Bacteroidia; order Cytophagales; family Spirosomataceae; genus Aquirufa. Next base: position 2,783 of record JBEBBJ010000073.1, on the reverse strand, counting down.
AAAAAACTCTCTAAGATTACTTCGAACATCTATACTCTCTACTCCATACTCTTTTTCCTTCGGACTAATTCCCTCCGGACTTTATCTCTACTCTCTAATCTATACTCTAGAAGAAGAAATAGACTTAGAAGAGTTAAGTCGAAGACTTATAACTCTTCTAAGTCTATTTCTTCTTCATTCACCCTCCTCCTCTCTCTCGCTTCTTTCATCTTCTTTGTCTCGAACTTGTAGCTAAAACCGATGTAGAAAATACGGGTTTCCTTTTTACGTTCGAGGTCACTAATGAGACCGAAGGGGCGGGAATCGTAGATGGTTTTCTGGGTGTTGAACACATCGTTCACACGGGCGTTCAGAGAGAGTCTTCCGAAATCCTTTTTCAATCCTAGATCAACCGTATAATAGGGTTCGATGATGCCCAGGGTGTTGATTTGGGCAGATTGAAAAATACCAGAGATCTGGGCTGACCAATTATTTTTCCACTTGAATTGCTGGTTCAAACGGGAGTTCCAACTCCAGCGATTCAGAGAAACGTTTGTATTGTTGATGAATCCTTCCAGGTCAGATTGAAAAAGGGAAGTATTAAGCGTGACCTTGTAGGTTTTTGAGATAGACCAAGTGCTGAGATTCTCGATGCCCCAAGCACGAGATTTGGCAATATTCTCATAACGAGTTAAGGTCGTATCACCGGCTAAAAAAGTGCGAACCCTTCCTACTAAACCACTAATGTCACGATAAAATACCGTATTCGAAATGGAGAGGGATGCATAATCCTTTGTGTGCGTGAGCTCGTACAAAAAGGCTTTCTCTGGCTTTAAATCCGGGTTTCCTGAATTCAAATTCAGCGGATCAGCGAAAGAGATGAAAGGATTCAAGGACTTATAACTAGGTCGAGTGATGCGACTAGAAAGGGCAAAAGACAGATTTGAGGATTTAGAGAGAGGATGAACAAGCGAGAAAGAAGGAAACAGATTCAGGTATTGTTGCTGAATATCGCCCGCGATTTCGGTGGCCTCTGCCCGAAGACCTGTGTTTAAAGTCGCATATTTATTTTCATAAGCGTAGGACACATAGGCGGCTTGAATGTGCTCTCGATAAACCAGACCATTCGAACGCTTCGCATCGCGGAGATAAATTCCCTCTTTTTGCTTTTCATATAGAAAGTCGTTTTCAAAGAAACGGGAATTGAATTTAAATCCATATTCTAGGAGGCCTCGCTTCCCAAAGGACTTCGTCCAATCTCCCTGCAATAAAAGAGTTGAATTTGCGCTGCTGGCAGAAGAGCGCTCATTACGAACCGGAATGTTCGGATTAGGGGTCTCAAAATCGCCAAAATAATAATGCTGAAAGAACGAATTCGCATCAGAGCCTTCGTTTTTTATCCACAAAAAATCAATTTTCCCATTCGCACTTGGACTATAAGACAGATTCAAGTCGAAGCCAAAGTCCTGGCCTTTTTTATCCGCATCCCGCGCATACAATCGATCTGCGGCATAAACAAATTCACTCGTATTATAGCGAATTTCCGAATTATGATCAGAGGACAGTCGACCTATAAACGATATACCAAGTGAGCGATCTTTGCTAAAATTATAATTAGAATTTAGCCGAATGGATTGATTATAATCCCGATTCACTTCATCCGTGGTTTGCGTGATTAGCGCAGCACCGAAGGCACTGGAATTTTCCCGGTAGAGGTATTGGTAATTGTTGCGTATGTTTTGGCGGACATTCAAATCCACCAAATGCGTCCACCGCTTAAATCCCTTCGCATACGTTGCAGAAAAGGCATATTTATCGTTCGTGCCCACATTCGAATTGATCCGAAGCGATTCCGTTTTCGTCCCTTTTTTCAAAATGATATTCAAAATCCCAGCACTTCCTTCGGCTGAATATTTGGCCCCGGGATATCAGCAGGATAGAGACTGAGGGCATTTGCGCGAGAAGAACTGGAAATTCCCGCAGGTTTGCCATCAAAATAAATGGTCAAATTTTGGTTACCCCGGTAATTCACATTCCCATCACTGGTCACATAAATGGAGGGGATATTACTCAGCACATCAAAAAGATTACCTCCTACATTCGTCAAATTAGCCCCTACCTGGTAGACTTTCTTCGTCGGGTCACTCGTCAATTCAGAACGAATTCCTTCTACCCGAACCTCTTGCAAGGTGTCTTTTTGGGCGAAAACATAGAGGGGAAAAAAGAGAAAAAGAAACTTATGCATCTAGGTCGAGCGGAGCGGACTCGTTTTCTTTGGAAAAATAATACACCTTTAATTGTGCAATTCCCCGCTGATAATCCACTTTCACCACCTGCACTTTATGAATAGGATAACCCGTGCGATCCGCTAAATCTTTCAATAGATCAGCTCGCTCAGCCGGTTTAATTAATCCCAGGTTCTCATAGTTCAGAGTTTGGTAATTCTCGTGCGTTAAAGACAAGGTGCGACCTAGTAAAAAAGTCATCGCCACCAGGACCGAATTCGCCACTAATAGCATCTCCAGATTCACTAAAGAGGCTAAGGAATTTATAATTCCAAGGGTCACTACCAAGAAAAAGTAGCCCATTTCACCGATCGGAACGGTGACCGTCCGATAGCGAAACATCGAAAACAAGGCAAATAAACCAAAGGCAAAACCAAACTTCAAATCTGCCTCCGCGAGCAAATAACACAGCACAAATAGGATCGTATTAAACAAGAAAAAAGTAAATACGAAGTCGTTATTGCGGTATTTCGGATAGTAAATAAAACGCACCACGATAAAGGTAAAGAGTAAATTAAG
>JBEBBJ010000072.1:0-8359 GCA_041158445.1 Bacteroidota bacterium | reverse complement strand
GAAAGCCCATACCGGCTATTTCAACTTCTATACGGATGAGTCGAATGACAAAATCTACCTAGAAGTGAAAAAGCTAAACGAGGAATTCCTCTATGTGTACTCCTTAGCTCAAGGGGTAGGAAATAATGATTTAGGACTGGACAGAGGCCAATTAGGCAATGAGCAGGTCGTTTTCTTTGAGAAACAAGGAAACAAATTATTCTTAGTTCAACCGAACACCCAATACCGAGCGAATACCACCAATCCACTCGAGAAATTATCGGTGCAGCAGGCTTTCGCAAAATCGGTTTTATTCGGATTCAAAATTGAAGGCACATCAGATGGGGCTTATATTATCGATATCAGTGATTTCTTGATGCAAGATGCGCATGGCGTTTTGAAGCGTTTAACTCAGGCAAAACAAGGAAGTTACAGTTTAGATAAAAGCAGAAGCTCACTGGCATTAGAGCACACAAAATCCTTCCCGCAGAACAGTGAATTCGAGGCTCGCTTGACCTTTGCTGGCAATGGAACAGGAGCAGAAATTCGCTCCGTGGCCCCTAATGCGGATTATGTGAGCGTGGTAGAACACCATTCCTTTATTCAATTACCAGACAATAAGTACCAGCCACGCGTATTCGATCCGCGCTCTGGAGCAAATGCTATTTCCTTCCAAGACTATTCATCCCCTGTGAACGAAGTGGTGTTGAAGCAGTGGATTACGCGACACCGTTTGGAGAAAAAAGATCCCAAAGCAGCGGTGATGGTCGCTGGTGGAATCAAGCCTTTGAGGCCATTGGTTACAAGGATGCTTTCCAAGTAAAATTATTACCAGAGGAGGCTGATCCGATGGATGTTCGATACCACGTCATTCAGTGGGTACACCGTTCTACGCGAGGTTGGAGCTATGGAGCGAGTATAACGGATCCGAGAACGGGTGAAATTATGAAAGGGCATGTGAGTCTAGGTAGTCTTCGCATTCGCCAGGATTTCATGATCGCGCAAGCGTTAATGAACGCTCCATTTGCGACCGATGGTTCTGCGAATGGACCAATGATGGAGATGTCTTTGGCTCGCATCAGACAACTCGCCGCACATGAGATAGGCCATACCTTGGGTTTTGCCCATAATTATGCGGCGAGTGCTCGAGAGAATACCAGTGTGATGGATTATCCGCATCCACAAATCGACTTTAAGGGTGACCAGATTGATTTCAGCCACGCTTATGATACGAAAATAGGCGATTGGGATAAGGTGTCTGTAGATTATGCGTATGGGGATCACAAAACCACAGCTGAATTAAATCAGGTGATTGATAACGCCTATGCCAAAGGTCTTCGCTTCATCACCGACTCCGATGCACGAAACCCGGGTGGGGCGCATATCTATGCCCACCTTTGGGACAACGGAAAAACCATCGTAGATGAATTAGACCATATATTAGCCGTTCGCCAAAAAGCCATCGCAAACTTCTCTGTCAAAAACATTCGTCCGAACGAGACGTATTCACACCTAGAAGACGTCTTCGTTCCTTTGTATTTCTTGCACCGCTACCAAACAGAGGCAACTACTAAAATCATCGGAGGCTACGAATACAATTACGCAGTTAGAGGTGGCAAAGAACTCGTGCTAGAAAATGCACCGGTGGCCTTGCAACAAAAAGCCTTGAAATCGGTGGCAGCGACATTAGACGCTAGAACATTAGCCATTCCGAAGGATAAACTAGCTTTATTCCCTCCCCGCGCTTTCAACAATGACCGCACAAGGGAATCCTTTAAAGGGAAAACAGGAATCACATTCGATCCTTTTGGCGCCGTCGAATCAGCGGCAGATTTCACCTTAGATTTCTTATTGCATCCTGATCGTCTTTCTCGATTAGCGGGTAATAAAGCCGTGAATGCACAGCAATTAGGGGTTTCAGAGACCTTGAATACCTTATTGCAGGCCACACTTTATACGTCTCACTCTGATGCTTATTTACAGGCTACCCAAGAGACGATTAATTTCAAGGTGGTTTCTTCTTTATTGAATGTATTAAATGCACCATCCATTTCTCCATTAGCGGCAGCAGAGGTCGCTTCCTCCGTGAAAGGCGTTCGTGATTTTTACAGCAAAAAGACTGGGTCTTTTGCTAGTTATTTAGTTCAAACCATTGATCAATTCAAGGCTAACCCGGCAGATTGGAAACCAATGCAAACACCGGTGATTCCGGATGGGGCTCCTATTGGGATGGATTGCTTTGAATAAGCTTGTACTTGTTTGAACACATTTGAGCCTATTTGGCCAAAGCATGTATCAAGCGGTTAGACTAGCTTTGAATCATAGAAACGAAAACTATGAATTCAAAGCAATTTGTCTGCAAAAGCCCTTGGTATATTTTGTTAGCTGGGAAAGAAGGACGCAAGGTATTAATTCACGACGGAATGATCGAGGTGTATTCTTTGCGCCTGTTCCGATTTAATAAACTCGTCAACACATTTCCGGTCACCGATGTTGTTCAGATACGTACGATTGAAAATCTAGTGCTGGCCGATACGTTCATTGCACTAACCAAAAATCGCTTTTGTTCTTTGCGTCACCTTCGCCCGAGGGAGGCTTTTGGGATGAAGAGTTATTTAGCGATGATGATCTAATCAGACGACTAAATAAATAGATAGAATTAAAAAGCCTACCCCCACTATTTGAAGATAGGATAGCTTTTCGCGGTAGAGTAGATGGCCAAAAAATAAGGTCAAAACCAGTTGTGATTTACCAATGAAAATGATTTGGGTGACCGACGCAGACTGGTAGGAAATGTGCAAAAAAATAGATCCTAAAATGATGCACAGAGCTAGTACTTGAATGGGGCGCTGGGGAATTGCCTGCCAGCTATGCTTTTGGGAAACTAATAATACCCCTACAAAAAGTGTTACGCTTACTTCGAGCAAGAACGTGAAGGGTAAAACGCCTAACCAATGAATGGGGAATCTAAACAAGGAATAGGAAACTCCCCAGAAAAAAGAGGCTAAAATACTCCCACCTAAAGCCCTCCAAAAAGAGGAAATCGACGCAAATTGCCACTGACTTCTAAAGATAAAAAAGAGGCCCAAAAGCACACATAAAATCGCGCTTGTCTGATTAACTCCCCAGGAATCCCCGAAAAATAGCACCGCCGTTAACAAGCCAAATACATTGATCGAAGAGATAGGAGCTACTAGTGAAACAGCTTCCGTTTTCAGCGTACGAACGAAAAAAAACAATCCCAAAACACTAAAAACGCAGAGTCCAAAACTCAAACCGAGCTGCTCATCTGAAAAATCAGGAAGAGCACCAAGCCAAGGCTCGAAAATCCCACAACGCAAATCGAGCAAATAACAGAGGCCAAAAAACGAGGTCGTATAAAGCCCCCGCATAAAAATGACTTGCAAAAAAGGGGTATTTTGAATGGCTTTCTTCCAATACGCATTGCTGAATCCAAAGAAAACGGAGCTTAAAACGATGTAAAGTAGACCTAGCATGTGGCTTCCACAAATGCGAGCTGACGATCAACCCAGGCCTTATCACAACTGTAAATGTAGCGTAGATTCAGGTTAGCTATTAACTGTCTCGCCTGCCCAACATCGCCTTTTTGGATACAGTATCGTGCTTTCAACAAATACATTTTATTCAAATTATGCTTCTCAGGGAAGGAGAAATTAATGAGTAAATCGTCCACTACAAACGTCTCAATGTAATCAAAACTTATCAGCTCCTGATGATAGACCTCTAATAAACGGTAGAAAAAGACCAAAAAGGATAACTTCTCGGTAAATTCATGAAGCCCGGTATAAAAATTTTCACTTGTTTGACGTTCGCCATGCAAGATAAAATCCCAGGCCGCAATACGACCCCTTAGATTCGGATGCATATGCTCCTTGAAGGCCTGCTTTGCGATAAATAAATGCTTTTTAGCGGTTTCAATCGCTTTATTTTCAAAAGCCAGTTGACACAGCATGCTATTTTTAAACACCACCATATCCTCCACTAAATCCTCTGAGGTTGCACGCAGCCACCTGCCGTAATAGCCCTGAAGACATTCCTCCTCTACAAACAACTGCAATAAAATCCGCTGAGCAAGTTCATTTGTCCTCAATAATTCCTCCACATAAGCAATGACACGTTCATTGTTTTGGCAACTTTGGACATAGATGGACTGAAAAGAAACGTATAAACGCCAAGTGACGTCTTGATTTTTCGTGTCAAATTTGAGTTCAAAAATTTGTGTCAATAAATCGAAATTTTCCACCTCTAGGCAGAGATCAATGATCGATTTAAATTGATATACATCATCCCAATTCTTCATCTGAAATTGTTGCGCAATTCCGAGGATAATGGCATCGTCTTTTCGCTTTTTCAGGCGATTTAAAATCAACATCTCGTTAAAGAAATCCTTTTCGAATTGATTAACCGCTTGTTGAAAAGCAGCAAAATCGGCATAGCCTAGGCCTTTACATAAACTGTCCAAGGTAAAGCGGGAGGCTTGTGTGGGTCCTTTTATAACGCCAAAAAGCCGTCGAATGGTATTATATGAAATGGAAATACGTGCTCTGGAGAGCAATTCGTCGCTTAGTTTTTGGCAGGAATAAGCATCCAAAATCTGAATCCCGTATACTTCTTGAATAATTTTAATCAACCACTTTTTTTCGTGGGAGGTAAGGGGAATAGATGCTGGCATAAATTAGAACAATAACCGCTCAATATACGATTAAATTTAAAAGAGGAACCTTTAGGAAATTCCTTTGTTCAAAAATCTTGCCTATTTTTTACTATTTGGACACATTTGGACATTTTGCTAACGTTGAAATTGTTCCCTTTTGCGGAAATGGGAACAAACTTATTCGTGAATTTAAGGCAATAGCAAGGCTAAACGAATATTTTTGGTTTTAACCAAAACAAACCCTCATGAAAAAACTACTCTTTTTAGTAATCGCGTTAAGCGCATTTACCGTCAATGCCCAATCCAAAAAAGAATGTGAAGATTTGCTGAAAGCTGAAAAGCACGTCGCAGAAAACATTAAAATGTATACTGGAGTTTGGGACAAGATCTTTAACCAGCGCGATATCGACCAAGTCAATGATCGGAATTTTGCTACTGATGTCGTATTATTAGGTCAAAAAGAGAATATTAGATCCCAAGGAATTGAAGGTTTTAAAAAGTCATTCAACTACTATTTAACGACCTTTTCTGACATTAAATTTACCTTTATTGATGTCTGGGGACATGGTGATAAATTAGTAAAACACTGGAATTTCAAAGGAACACATACGGCTACAGGTAAGCCCATGAACTTATCTGGTGTCACCCTTGTCAAAATGAAAGACGGTAAAATCATTGAAGAACAAGATTTCGATGACAATCTTTGGTACAATCAACAATTAGGTAACTACTTAGTCAAATAACCATGAAAAAATTATTCGTTCTATTTTTAGCGCTCACCACTTTCAGCGCCCTAGCTCAAAGCCCACAACCAGCCACTCTTTTCGGTGCAGAAGCATACGATGTTCCGTCTAAAATCATGAAGAGCAATATCCGCGTTTCGGTTTCAGTACCGATGGGATATGATGCTAAGGCAGATAAAAAATACCCAGTACTATATGTGCTGGATGCCTTCTATTCTTTCCCATTGATGCACGAAATGCATAAAATGATGGCGGGAGAAATCGAGCCGGCAATCATCGTGGGTATAGGTGATGATCGCATGAGTTTACCTGAATGGATTATTTCTCGTTACCCTGTATTGAATTTTGACAATGTAGCCTATGAAGACTCCTTCCACGTGGCGAATTTGCTTCGTGGAGCTCCTGTGAAACTACATTCTGGGGATGGCGCACGATACTACGATGCAATTAAAAGGGAAGTTATCCCGTTCATCGAAGCAAATTACAAGACGTCTGACGATCGTGGTTTAACAGGCCATTCTTTGAGTTCTTTATTTGCTAGTCATGTGATGTTCAAGGATCCTGGTTATTTCTCCAAAATAGGTATCAACAGCGCTCCCCTTTTCGTTAATGATGATGAAACGATGCGTTTAGAGAAAGCCTTCTTCGCTTCGAAGAAAACTTTGTCAGGTAAGGTGTTCATTTCCGCCTCCTCGCTGGAAGGTAAAAACCTATTTGAGAAAAGAGCCTTAAATTTAGCAAATGCGTTAAAAAGCAGGAATTATCCTGGCCTTAACGTGAAACACCATGTGTTCCAAGATGAAAGCCACGTATCTGAAATAGGAGCTTTGACAGGCAAAATCCTCTACTATTTCTATGGTCTACCTGTCGATCGATCACTAGGAAAAGGTCACAAAGCAGATAAATAAACCCAAACCATGAAAAAAACACTCTTACTCCTCCTCTGCGCTATCAATGTATTTGCGCAATCCGGACTCCCTGCTGGAGATCCTATTCAAGCTGGCTTATCTAAAGAAGGTATTCAGCGCGTAGATGCATTTTTAGCCTCCCAAACAGATAAAAAAATCATTCCCGGTTCCATCGGAATGATCGTACGCCATGGCAAAGTGGTGTATAAAAAGGCATTTGGGAAAGCAAACCTAGAAACAGGTGAGGCCATGCGCACAGACCACTTATTCCGAATGGCAAGTATGTCCAAAATCATCACAGCGGTGGCTGGCTTAAAATTGTATGAACGCGGACTTTTCACCATGGATACTCCTTTAGGCGACATCTTGCCTGAATTTGCGAACATGCAAGTTTTGATCGGATATGATACGGTCAAGCATGAATTCATCACACGTCCTGCAAAAAATAAGATTTTGATGAAGCACGTTTTCACACACACCTCAGGAATCGCCTATCCACCTTTTGCAAGTTTAGGACATGAAGCCTACGTGAAAGCAAATATCACCTTTGCTTTCCCTAAGGTCAAAAGTGGATTAAAACTGGCTGAGATCATACAAAGCGCTGCTAAATTACCACTAACCCACGAGCCTGGTGAAAGCTGGACTTATGGGATGAATTTAGAGGTTTTAGGACGTGTCATTGAAAAATTAGATGGCCGTAGCTTCCCTGATTTTTTACGTCAAGAGATCTTTGCTCCACTTAAAATGAATCGTACCTATTTAGGTGTTCCATCGGAAGAATGGAAAAATGTAACACAAGTATATACACGTAAAAGCAATGGTCAACTGGGCATCTATACCGACCAAGTGGGACGTGATTTAATGGGTTTCTCTACAGAGACTTCGATGGATTATTGGAAAGAAACGAATACACAATTAGCCATGGGCGGGACAGACGTCATGAGTAATGTAGACGATTATGCCCGTTTCTTCCAAATGCTTTTAAACTATGGTGAACTAGATGGAGCTCGAATTTTGAGCAAAAAAACCGTAGAAATGATTGAAAAACCACTCTTCGACGTAGCAACAAAAGATGGGGTAGCGATGGGTGTAACCGGCCGCTCTCAATTCAAAGCAGGCGTAACGGTCTATGTGTATCCAGAAGAACAAGCAAAATTCGAAACTATTTCAGCGGGATCGTATTTCTGGCTTGGGTATTTTGGGACACAATTCTGGATTGATCGCAAAGAGGATATGTTCTCCATGGTATTTATGCAATTAGCACCTGAACCCACGGGGCATAATGGGAAATACCGCCACCTCGTTTGGGGTAGTATCGCAAAATAAATAAAAAAGGCCCACCAGTGGTGGGCCTTTTTTATTTAAACTTATTCTCCAAGGCGAGTACCTTTTTCGCCTTCTCGTAATACTGACTCTCCACCAATATATAATCCGTATCAAAGGTACTGATACTAAAAAGCAGGATTTGATTATCAGCCAACGTCTTAGACAAAGCCGCCAGAATTCCTGTTAAAGCAAAGTCCAGTGGTCCTTCCACTTTAAATCCCTTCCAGTTCTCTGCTTTTTTAATTCCTTCGGGAGCATAGCGCTGCTCAACTACAATAGATAATTCATCACTCGTTTTCGAGATAGAATAAAAAGAACCTTTATAGGCCCAATCGGGCACCTTTGCATCGGGAGCTAGACGGCACACGGCGTAGGAGTCCGGCATTAAGTGCGCTAAAACTAAGTAAAGCGAGAAATAAGACTTTTTTCATTTAATAGAATTTAGCTTGCTTCTCTATCTTCCGGTATGGTGTTTTTAAGAAATCAAGAACGGTAGAATTGAATATATTTTTATAAAAAACAGGGGTAGAATGGCCTGAATTTGGCAAAATCCATAAATAAGACCGCTTGATCGCAGAGGCAATTTCTAAGGTATGATGCGGTAAAATCACATCATGATCGCCTCCAATCACCAACGTAGGACACTCAATTTTTCCTAAATCAGCGTGTGTGATGTGCGGCTGCTCCACTAACAACCGAGTTAATTTTAACATACGATTTCGCTCCTC
>JBEBBJ010000071.1:0-11203 GCA_041158445.1 Bacteroidota bacterium | reverse complement strand
TTCCCTTCGCCCGTGATGACTAAAACACGGACTTCATCGTCTATTTGGGCAGCTTCTGCTACTTCTCTAATCTCATGAATTAAACCCGCATTTAAGGCATTATATACCTCAGGACGGTGTAAAGTTAAGGTCCAAATGGGGCCGTTGCGGTGAAGCTTTAGGTAATTGAAAGTCATAGCTTATGCAAATTCATATTTTCGAATTAAATCAAATTCATTTTTCTTCAATCTCAATTCTTCTTCAATATCATAATCATCTTGGAGGCTCAACCAAAATTTAACCGAGTTTCCAAAAAATAAAGATAAACGTAAGGCTGTATCAGCCGTAACACGACGACGTCCTTTTAGAATTTCGGATATACGAGTTTGAGGAATATTTAATTCCTTGGATAACCGATAAGCTGAAATCCCCATTGGAAGAAGAAATTCCTCCAATAAAATTTCACCCGGATGTATATTTTTTAAATTTTCCATATTAATGATAATCTACTATTTCAACCTCTTCCGCTGAGCCATTAATCCATTTAAAAATAATACGCCATTGATCATTAATCCGAATGCTATAAAATTCTGAACCAATAAGTTTCTCCAATCTATTTGCTGGAGGAATTCTTAAGTCATTTACAGTTTCAGATGCTTGAATCATACGTAATTTCCTACGCGCAATCTCTTGAATTTCAAATGGTAAGCGTTTAGACCTCTCTCCATTCCAAATTTTCAATGTTTCTTTAGAACCGAAGGATTTGATCATAATGACGCATCACGTTACTAACTCCAAAGGTAAGTAAATAAAAATAAAATCCTAATCAAGAAAATGATTTATAAATGTTTCCTTAACCGCGCTACCGGAATACCTAGCTGATCGCGGTATTTAGCCACCGTTCTGCGTTTCACGACGAATCCGCGTTCGAGTAATAATTGCTCTAAATCCTCATCTGAATGGGGTTCCGAGCTAGGTTCTTGCTCGATGATTTCGCGTAAGATATTTTTCACTTCGCGAGTGGAGAAGTCTTCACCGGATTCGTGGGTAATGCCTTCGGAGAAGAAGTATTTTAGGGGATAGATGCCAAAATCAGTTTGGACTGACTTCGCCGAAACCACTCTAGAAACGGTGGAAATATCCATCTCGATCATCGCCGCGATTTCCTTCATCTTCATTGGTTTCAAAACTGCTTCGTCCCCGGTGCTAAAGAAATCGAATTGTTTGGCAACAATACTCTCCATCGTCTTCATCAAAGTACCCTGACGCTGCTGAATTGCAGAAATGAACCAAGAAGCGGAATCTAATTTATGCTTGATAAAAGTAACGGCTTCCTTGATATCCTTTTGCTGTTTATCGCCTTTATCGTAGGTCTGTAGCATTTCTTGAAAGGCTTTGGAAACGCGCAGTTCTGGGGCATTTTTGCCGTTGATCTTGATCTCCATCTTTCCGTTTTGATTCGTAATGATGAAATCAGGCTGTAAATAAGGGGCGATGGGTGCATCGTCTCCCCCACCTGGTTTGGGGTTCAAATGAGTGATGACTTGCATCGCCTTTTTAAGCTCCTCTTCGGTGATGGCTAATTTAGAGAGTAAAACAGAGAAATGCTTTTTGGAAAACTCCTCAAAAAAATCATCAATTAAGCGAATGGCTAATGTATGAGCTGGCGTATCAGATTCCTTGCGATGTAATTGCAATGACAAACATTCCTGCAAACTTCGGGCAGCAATCCCGGCAGGATCAAGTGATTGTACTTTAAACAAGACCTGCTCTACTTCGTCATAATCGGTTTCAAAGCCCTGCGTGAAGGCAAGATCGTTCACAATGCTTTCGATATTTCGGCGCAAATAGCCGTCCTCCTCCAGAGATCCGATGATTTGCTGCGCTAATACCTCTTCGCGCTCGGTGCGAACAACGTAGCGGATTTGGTTTAACAAATACTCCTGAGTGCTAGATTCGGTGGCCAAAGGGCGTTCACGCGTCTCCTCATTCGGATCATACGAATCACCAGCCATTTTGTAACCGGCATAATCATCCTGTAGGTAATCTCCCACTTCCATCTCCTCGCGCTCTAAGTCCTCGATCGTTTCGCGTGGTACATCTTCAGCAGAGTGATCCAAACCTTCCTCCAGCGCTGGATTATCCTCCAATTCCTCCTCGATTCTGGCAGCTAATTCAGCCGTCGGAATCTGCAACAACTTGATATACTGTATCTGTTGTGGAGAAAGGTTCTGTTGTTGATTCTGTTTTAAGGATAATCCCTGCATGGTCTGTTTAATCTACACCAAAGATAAGCCGATTTTTAATTACAAATAAATAAAATAAATCGGTTTTTTATCCGTATTTTTGAGGGTTATTGCCTCTATTGAGGCCTTTTCCTTTTAAAATGCCCGAGTCATTTATGCAAATCAAAGAAATACTAGGTTTAACACCCACGCAGCAAAGCATCGTCGTGAAAGGTTGGGTGCGTACAAAAAGAGTATCCTCCTCTGTCGCTTTTATCGCCATCAATGATGGGTCGACTATTCATAATATTCAAGCCGTAGTTTCTGAGGGAACTGTTTCTGAAGAAACCTTGAAATTAGTGACGACTGGTTCTTGCATCGCCGTGACGGGTAAATTAATTGCCTCTCAGGGTCAAGGACAATCGGTAGAAGTGGAAGTGGTTTCCATCGAAGTATATGGAACTGCGGATCCGGAAAAATACCCTTTACAGCCTAAGAAGCACTCATTAGAGTTCTTACGTGAGATTGCGCATTTGCGTCCACGTACGAATACGTTCTCTGCGATTTTACGTATTCGCCACGCATTGGCGTATGCGATTCATACTTACTTTAACAACAACGGTTTCTTCTATTTGCACACGCCTATCATCACGGGATCGGATGCGGAAGGAGCTGGAGAGATGTTCCGTGTGACGACTTTGGACCCGATTAATCCTCCGTTAACGGAAGAAGGTAAGGTCGATTACAAAGAGGATTTCTTTGGAAAAGAGACTAATTTAACGGTATCTGGCCAGCTAGAGGGTGAGTTAGGGGCGATGGCTTTGTCCAAAGTCTATACCTTCGGCCCTACTTTCCGTGCAGAAAATTCGAACACAACTCGTCACCTGGCTGAGTTCTGGATGATTGAGCCAGAGGTCGCATTTTATGAATTAGCAGATAACATGAATTTAGCAGAGGACTTCACTAAATTCTGTATCAAATACGCTTTAGATAATTGCGCAGACGATATCGCCTTCCTAGAGAAGCGCTTAATCGAAGAAGAAAAAAATAAGAAGAAAGAGGAGCAGTCAGAAATGACCTTGTCTGAGAAGTTACGATTCGTAACAGAAAATGAATTCGAACGCTTAACTTATACCGAAGCGATTGACATTTTATTGAATTCGAAGGCGCACAAAAATGGCAAATTCGTTTATCCGGTTGAATGGGGAATCGACCTTCAGTCAGAGCATGAGCGTTATTTAGTGGAGAAGCACTTCAAAAAACCGGTTATTCTAACGAACTACCCGAAAGACATCAAAGCCTTCTACATGAAGCTAGATGAAGATGGAAAAACAGTTCGTGCGATGGACGTTCTATTCCCGGGCATTGGTGAAATCATCGGGGGATCTCAAAGAGAAGACGATTACGCAAAGCTATTGCAACGCACAAAAGAGGTAGGTATTGAGGAAGAATCGATTTGGTGGTACTTAGAAACGCGTCAATTTGGTTCAGCGCCACACGCTGGTTTTGGACTTGGATTTGAGCGTTTAGTATTATTTGTGACGGGTATGAGCAATATTCGTGACGTAATTCCATTCCCTCGTACACCTAAGACGGCTGAATTTTAAGATGTTTGGTTTAAAGCACGCAATTAACGGCATTATTGATCTTATTAAGCAGGAACGCAATGCGAAGTTCCATGCGGTAAGTACGGTTGTGGTTATTTATGTGGGTTTTAGACTTGGATTTACTGGATCTGAGTGGATTTGGATTTCGCTGGCTGTGGCCGGTGTTTGGGTGGCTGAATTGTTTAATTCTGCTTTAGAACGAATCACGGATTTAGTTTCTCCGGAACAGAATGAATTAGCGAAGAAGGCCAAAGATTATGCGGCTGGAGCGGTATTGATGATGGCTATTTGGGCAATCATCGTATTTTTAATCATCGCCTTACCTCGCTTATTATTGAATTTAATGCTTTAAGAGCAACAAAATATGAAAGAATACGGATCAAGTGTTCAAAAATTAGTGAATTACATTTTGACCATTGCGGATGAAGAGCAAAGGACAAAATACGCGTTTTTGATGGTCGAGGTGATGAAACAAATTCACCCGAATATGAAGGATAATAGCCAAGACTATTCGAAAAAATTATGGGATGATTTATACATCATGTCTAATTTCGAATTGAATGTGCAAGGCCCATTCCCTCCTCCTTCTCCAGAATCTTTAGGTAAAGCCCCTCGTAAGGTGGCTTACAACCAACATAACCTACGGTTCAAGCATTATGGCCGCAACGTAGAATTACTAATTCTTCGTGCAATCGCTGAAGAAAAAGTAGAGGACAAAAAGATTTTAGTGGCCTACATCGCCCGCTTAATGAAAGGTTTCTATGTGACCTGGAACAAGGAGTCAGTGGATGATGCGGTGATTTGGCAGAACATCAAAGAGATGTCCGAAAACCTTTTAGGTACCATCGTGGACGAATTATCTCAAGAAGGTTTAGGTCACGCAAAGGTAGCTAATAACGCAAGAAACGCCTACAACGCACCGGAATACCCGAATAGCAACAACAATAACCGGAACAATAATTACCGGAAGAACAACTTCAGAAATAATAACAACAACCGAAATAACAATTTCCGTAAAAATAAGTAATCATTTATGGCATCATTTAAAGTAACCGGTGGCCGCCGTTTAAAAGGAGAAATCACTCCTCAAGGAGCAAAGAACGAAGCATTACAGATCTTGTGTGCCGTGGTTTTAACAGCAGAACCTGTAACCATCCACAATATCCCGAACATTCGCGACGTAAATCAACTAATTGATTTATTAGGTGATATGGGCGTGAGCATGCGTCGTTTATCCGAGTCAAGCATTGAATTCGATGCCTCACAAGTCAATATTGATTACTTAGAATCAGAAACCTACAAGAAAAAAGCAGCTGCACTTCGTGGTTCAGTGATGCTTTTAGGACCTACCTTAGCCCGCTTCAAGAAAGGACGTATTCCTTCGCCGGGTGGAGATAAAATCGGCCGTAGAAGATTGGATACGCACTTCTTTGGCTTTATGAAGCTAGGCGCGAAGTTCAACTATAGCCCAGAGGATGGCGGAATCTACGAAGTAGATGCGTCTGAATTACAAGGTGCTTACATGCTATTAGATGAGGCATCGGTAACTGGAACAGCGAACATTTTGATGGCAGCTGTTTTAGCGAAAGGCAAAACAACCATCTACAATGCCGCTTGCGAGCCTTATTTACAGCAATTAAGCAAGATGTTAAACCGTATGGGGGCAAAAATCTCCGGTATCGGTTCGAACATGTTGATCATCGAAGGAGTTGACGTTTTACACGGAACGGAGCACACGATGCTTCCAGATATGATCGAAATCGGTTCATTCATCGGTTTAGCGGTGATGACTCAATCGGAGATTACGATTAAGAACTGCCAAATTCCTGAACTAGGCATCATTCCAGAGGTATTCAAGAAATTAGGTATCAAAATGGAATTCCGTGGAGACGATATTTTCATCCCTTCTCAGGAGCATTATGAATTAGAAAACTTCATCGATGGATCGATGTTAACGATTTCTGACCATCCGTGGCCAGGTTTCACCCCGGATTTATTATCGATCATTTTAGTGACAGCGATTCAGGCCAAAGGTACTGTCTTAATCCACCAAAAAATGTTCGAATCCCGTCTATTCTTTGTTGACCGTTTGATCGAAATGGGTGCTCAAATCATCCTTTGCGATCCACACCGTGCGACGGTTGTTGGTTTCGACCGCAAGCAAACCTTAAAAGGAATCCGCATGTCATCTCCTGATATTCGTGCGGGGGTTTCACTTTTAATTGCTGCGATGTCTGCGAATGGAACGTCTATCATCGATAACATCGAGCAAATCGACCGTGGTTACCAAAACATTGATACGCGTCTTAACGCCATCGGCGCAGAAATCGTTCGTATCTAATGTCCCTTCTTTCTAAAATAAAACAGACCGTCCAATTAGCCTTACCCATCGTGGTAGGGGAATTGGGCGTTATGTTAATGGGTCTAGCCGACACGATTCAAGTAGGCCAAATGTCCACCGGTGCCGCCGAAAGCCTAGGAGCTGCTGGAATGGCGCAGTCTATATTTTTCACCATCGCGATTATAGGCATCATCTGCATACAGATTGTATCACCGATGATTTCTAAAGCCGTGGCTGAAGGAGACAAAACGGAATGCGGTAACCTATTGCGAGCTAACCTGCGCGTAGCCACCTTTTTAGGCATAATTACGATCCTAATTACCTACCTCATTGGTTTAAACTACGATTTATTTGGCCAAACAGAAGCAAACAAAGCGTTAACCCTACCCTTCTTAAGTTTAATCTCTATTTCAGTTTTACCTATATTCTGGTTCATCGCCTTGAAAAGTTTCATGGATGGATTACAAAGAACAACGGTGGGTATGACGATTACCATTATAGCCTTGGCTTTAAATGTTTTTGGCAATCATTTGTTGATCAATGGATTATGGGGGCTACCTGCCCTAGGCTTATTTGGATCAGGCATTTCCACCTTACTGTCTCGTTTATTTATGGCGGGAGCTTTAGCTATTTATGTATTCACAAGGGAAGAGTTCAAACCCTATCTGCGTAAAGGCCATGTCCATGTGGTAAAGAATGTCTTAGAAAAAAACATACTCCGCATTGGTATTCCTTCCGGCATGCAAGGCTTCTTTGAAATCGCCACTTTTGGGATGGCCGTCGTTATGATGGGCTGGATTTCTGTAACTGCTCAAGCAGCTCACATTGTGGCTATTAATATGGCTTCCATTACCTACATGATGGCCACTGGGATTGCAGTCGCTGGAGGAATCAATGTAGGAACTGCCATCGGTGAACGAAATCGTTCCGGGATTATTCAATCTGGAAAGGCCGCGCTTGTGCTCTCTATTTTATTTATGGGAGCTTGTGCTTTGGTCTTTTTCTTCGGTCGTGAATACTTAGTCCGCGGTTATACACAAGACATACCTGTCATTACCATTGCCGTCACCTTAGTAGTTTGGGGTGCTATTTTCCAGCTATTTGATGGTATTCAGGCCGTATCATTGGGATTATTACGTGGGCTACAAGATTATAAAATCCCTACAGCGATCACCGTGATCTCCTATTGGGCATATCTGGGTGGGCTTAACCGCTAGTCTAGTGTGTTCGTCGGCTCTATTATCGTGGCGGTTTTATGTGCGGGCGAAGGGGGTGAATTTTGAGGAGTTGGAAGTAGAGTAGAGATTATAGAGTAAAGATTATAGAGTAGAGATAAGAGAGTATAGAGTATAGATGTGGAATCAAAAAAGGGAGCAAATGCTCCCTTTTTTGATAACTATGAAGATGAAACTTATCTCTACTCTATACTCTATAATCTATACTCTAAGAATGTAACGCTCTCTTCGCCGTTGCCGCCAAACAAGCCTCTTTCATCGCTTCCGTATACGTCGGGTGAGCATGAGACATGCGAGCAACATCTTCAGCAGAAGCACGGAATTCCATTGCAACTACTGCTTCAGCGATCATATCAGCGGCACGAGCACCAATGATATGAACTCCTAGAATTTCATCTGTGTTTGCGTCGGCTAAAACTTTAGCTAAACCATCCACATCCAAAGAAGCAACACTGCGCGACCTAAGGCTTTGAACGGGAATGAACCCTCTTTGTAAGCGATACCTGCTGCTTTTAATTCTTGTTCCGTCTTGCCTACAGAAGCCACTTCTGGCCACGTGTAAACAACACCTGGAATTAGATTATAGTTGATGTGAGGTTTTTGGCCAGCAATAACTTCTGCCACAAAAACACCTTCCTCTTCTGCTTTATGTGCTAACATCGCTCCGCGAACCACGTCACCGATGGCATAAATGCCAGGAACGGATGTTTGTAAAGTGTGCTCATCAACTGCGATGCGACCACGCTCATCAGCTGTCAAACCTGCCGCAGCAAGGTTCAATCCATCTGTGTACGGACGACGTCCGATACAAACTAGGCAATAATCACCTTTGATCTCGACTTCTTTTCCAGCTGAATCTTGGGCTTTAACCGTCACTTCTTTGCCTTTTACAGCGGCTGAAGTCACTTTATGCGATAAGTAAAAGTCTGCGCCTAATTTAGCAATCGACTTTTGTAATTCTTTTCCCATCGTCTTGTCCATCGTCGGAATCATGCTGTCAGCAAATTCGACGAAAGATACTTTGGAACCTAAACGAGCATAAACCGATCCTAATTCCGCACCGATTACACCGGCACCGATCACGATTAAATGCTTCGGAATTTCTTTCATTTTCAACGCTTCCGTTGATGTAATGATGCGCTCCTTGTCTACCGGAATGAATGGTAAAATTGTAGGCTTTGAACCAGTAGCAATGATGATATTCTTCGCTGATAAAACTTCAGAGCTACCATCTTCTTTGGTCACTTTCACCGATTTAGCCGAGTCGAATGATCCCAAACCGTGGAAGGTCGTGATCTTGTTCTTCTTCATCAAATACGTGATACCGCCGTTCATTTTCTCAACGACACCCGTCTTGCGAGCGATCATTTGAGCTAAATTAACTTTAGGCTTCGCGATTTCGATTCCATGCTCTGAGAAACTATGTACGGCATTATAATAATGCTCAGACGAGTCCAAAAGGGCTTTGGAAGGAATACAACCTACGTTCAAACAGGTTCCACCCATCACGGCATATTTCTCCACGATAGCGGTTTTAAAACCTAACTGAGCCGCACGGATCGCCGAAACGTATCCTCCTGGGCCTGAACCAATAACAACTACATCAAATTCTTGCATATAGGCGATTGAAAGCGAATAGGACCGCTAAGGCCTATTCTATTAATTAAATGTCTAATAATAAACGAGCTGGATCCTCTAGTAATTGCTTTAAGCGAACTAAGAAGCTCACTGACTCACGACCATCGATAATGCGGTGATCGTACGATAAAGCAAGATACATAATCGGGCGAACCACGATTTGACCATCTACCACCACTGGACGCTCTACGATATTGTGCATACCTAAGATCGCTACTTGCGGTGCGTTAATAATCGGAGTCGAAAGCATCGATCCAAATACCCCACCATTCGTGATCGTAAAGGTACCGCCGCTCATTTCTTCCAAGCTCAATTTGTTCTCTCGCGCCTTACCAGCTAAACGAACCACTTCTGATTCGATTCCAGCTAAAGATAAGTTTTCCGCAGAACGGATCACCGGAACCACTAAACCTTTCGGCGCAGAAACGGCAATCGAAATATCACAATAATCGTGGAAAACGATTTCGTCTCCGTCGATTTTTGCATTCACTGAAGGGAACTCTTTTAAAGCCACACAAACGGCTTTCGTGAAGAAGGACATAAATCCTAAACCAACACCGTGTTTCTCCTTGAATTTGTCTTTGTATTTTCCGCGAAGATCCATCACAGGCTTCATGTCCACTTCGTTAAACGTCGTCAACATCGCTGTTTCATTCTTCACCGCCACTAAACGACGAGCTACTGTCTTACGCAATGAGCTCATTTTTTCGCGTCGTGTTCCTCCTTGTGCCACGGCTGGTGCAGCGGCAGCTGCTGGAGCTGAAGCGGCAACGGCTGGTTTTGAAGCAGCTACCGCATCCTCTTTCGTGATGCGACCACCTACTCCTGAACCTGCTACCGAAGCAGCGGAGATACCTTTTTCATCTAATATTTTTGCTGCTGCTGGAGATGGATGACCCGCGGCATAAGATGCGTCACCGGATGAAGCAGGAGCTGCCGGAGCAGAAGGTGCTACTGGAGCTGCAGCAGGAGCCGAAGCTGCAACCGCACCACCTACCGTGATTTTCGCTAAAATTCCACCTATCGGAACTACCGTTCCTGATTCGGCTACGATTTCTAATACACCCGCAGCTTCTGCTGGCAATTCGAAAGTCGCTTTATCTGATTCTAATTCACAAAGAACTTCGTCTAAAGAAACGCTATCTCCAGTTTTCTTATTCCAAACAGAAACCGTCACTTCCGTGATCGACTCCCCTACCGCTGGAACTTTAATTTCCAAAACCGAAACAGGACCTGAAGCTGCTGCTGGAGCCGCTGGTGCTGCTGCAGGAGCTGGAGCTGCCACGGCTGCTGCCACTGGAGCATCTGCTACTTTCACAGAAGCGGTTGCGCCACCTGCTTCAATCGTACAGATAACTGCACCGATTGGAAGAACATCGCCTTCTTTAGCCACAATATGCAACACACCTTCTGCCTCTGCAGGCAATTCAAAGGTCGCTTTGTCCGATTCTAATTCGCACAAAACCTCGTCTAATTTCACGTGATCGCCTTCTTTCTTGTTCCAAGTGGCAACGGTCACTTCTGTAATCGACTCGCCCACAGCGGGCACTTTCATTTCTATAGCCATAATAATTCTATTATTCGAATGCTTTGTTAATTAGGTTTGCTTGCTCTACGCCGTGAACTTTTAAGAATCCAGTCGCTGGAGAAGCGGATTTTTTACGCGCTACTAAACCTTTGAATTTAGACCAGCCAAACTCACGGATTACATAAGACCAATAGCCCATGTTTTCTGGTTCTTCTTGTACGAATACCACATCAGCTCCTTTGTATTTCGCTAATTCCGCGTCTACTTGCTTCGTCGGGAATGGGTGTAATTGCTCAATGCGAACAATCGCCACATCTTTGCGCTTGTCTTTTTCTTGGCGATCCAATAAATCGAAGTATACTTTACCCGAGCAAAGTAATACCTTTTTCACTTTGGCCATATCTGCATAACTATCGCCAATCACCTCTTGGAACCTGCCTTTTGTAAACTCTTCGATAGGAGAAACCACTTTCGGGTGACGGAAAATCGACTTAGGCGACATCACCACTAATGGCTTGCGGAATTCCCAAGTCAATTGACGGCGTAAGGCGTGGAAGATATTCGCTGGCGTTGTTAAGTTCGCCACGATCATATTGTTTTCCGCAGCTAACTGCAAGAAACGCTCTGGACGTGCATTTGAGTGTTCTGGA
>JBEBBJ010000070.1:0-15054 GCA_041158445.1 Bacteroidota bacterium | reverse complement strand
ATCCACAGATAGGTACTTATCGCGACCTTGCTTCACGCGCTCCGCTTCTTTCTCCTCGTCGGTTAAATAAGCTTCTTTTACGGGTTCCAAAGCATAGTCTGTCACCTGAGCCACAGAACGGCCTTGGCGATTCACTAATGGCACTTCTTTGCCGTTTTCGTCTGTGATTAAAAGGGCAGGAATACCGTTTTGGGCTGCGACTCTAAAGTCATCCGCACCGAAAGTCGGTGCCGTATGCACCATACCCGTTCCGTCTTCAGTTGTCACGAAGTCACCTAAGATTACACGGAAAGCGGGAGCCGAAGGCTGAACATAAGGCATTAATTGCTCGTATTCCACTCCTTCTAAATCGGCACCTTTGCAGGTCGCAACAATCTCATATGGAATGGCTTGTGGCTTTTTCTCAGCAGCTTCATAAGCGGCGAAGTCACCGTTTTCGGCAGCTGCTTGGAAGTAGTTTTTGACTAAGTCTTTGGCTAACACCACATATACCGAAACATAGGTATACGGATTAAAAGTCTTCACTAAGACGTAGGAAATGTTCTTTCCAGCCGTCAAAGCCGTGTTCGAAGGCAAGGTCCAAGGGGTCGTCGTCCAAGCTAATAAATAGACTGGCGCATCGCCTGAGGCCTTAAATAAGAACTCTGATTTTGCATTCTTGATCGCCTTAAACTGCGCTGTTAAAGACGTATCCTTCACATCGCGGTAGCAACCCGGCTGGTTTAATTCGTGAGACGAAAGACCCGTTCCCGCTGCTGGAGAATAGGGCTGAATCGTATACCCTTTGTATAATAATCCTTGGTCGTACAGACGCTTCAATAAGTTCCAAACACTTTCAATATAATTCGCCTGATAGGTCACATAGGGATTTTCTAAATCCACCCAATAGCCCATTTTCTCCGTCAAATTATTCCACTGATCCGTGAATTTCATCACCGTCTCGCGGCACTTTTTATTGTATTCTTCGACCGAAATCGTCTTGCCAATATCTTCTTTCGTAATGCCTAATTCCTTCTCCACCTGCAATTCCACCGGTAAACCGTGTGTATCCCAGCCCCCTTTACGCTTAACCTGCTTACCTTTCAAAGTTTGGTAACGGCAGAAAATATCCTTAATCGCCCGTGCCATCACGTGGTGAATACCTGGCGTTCCGTTTGCAGAAGGAGGTCCTTCAAAAAACGTAAACGTAGGCTGTCCTTCTCTCGTCGAGATGGATTTTTCAAAGATGTTATTCGCGTTCCAGAAATCTAGAATTTCATCTGCCAAAACGGCGTAATCTAAATTTTTGTATTCCTTAAAGCTCACAGACGTGTGGGGTTAAATTGAAAAAATCGGCAAAATTGAGGCAAAAATACAAAATTATACCGAACATCTCACGTGAAGATTTGTATTCTGAATGCAAATCCCTAGGTTTGAATATGAAGAAGGCGGAGATCCGAAAAATTGTCACAGCTGAACGATCGCAATTAAGCGAGCAAGCCTGCGCTGAACGCGAAGCAGCCATCCTTTCTTTCTTACGACCCCTACTCAGAGAAGGCTCGATTGTCGCCAGCTTCAAAGCCATCCCTCATCGAAAAGAAATCAATTTAGATTCGCTCGAAGGCTCCTTTGCTTTCCCTCGAGTAACTTCTGAAGTCGCAGGCACCATGGAAATGGTATTTTCAGACCAGTTCGTGAATTCCCCCTGGGGCATTCCTGAACCTGTTGGGGGTCGCGTGGTGGAGCCCGCTGCGTTCGATGTGGTGCTCATCCCCTTGTTAGCCTTTGATGTAAAGGGTCACCGAGTAGGTTATGGCAAAGGATTTTATGACCGGTATTTAGCCGCTTGCAGACCGGATTGCTTAAAAATTGGCATTAGTTTTTTTGAGTCCTTGGCGCCCATCGAGGATGTGGAAGCGCACGATATTGCTCTGGATATGGCTATTTGCCCCACTCAGGTCTACGATTTTCGCTAATTTTCCTTTCGATTCCCCATTTTAAGCCCTAATTTTGCAGGCTATAATCCCAAATTTACTTTGAAAATCAGGAGTTTACTTTTCTTTCTGTTGATCGCTTCTAGCAGTGCTATGGCGCAGGAAAAGAGATTAATCCCGATCGAGGAGGTATCTGGGGTGTGGAGCAGAAAGTTTATGTACAACAGGCAGTTGATTGACCATCCTTTGGCCCTACAAATACCTTTAATGGAGGCCAAAGACCCGGAAATCAATGTTGAATTCTTAAAATTCAAACGCCAACGTAAACTTTCTAGCTGGTTAGCCGGTTTCTCTACTGTGTTCGCTTTTTCTACTTATTTGAGTAAAGGAAGCATATCAGAAGGCTTTTACTGGTCAGCGGTGGGTGGCGTGGCATTAGCAAACGTCTACATCGGAACCATTAGCAATAGACACTTCAACAACGCATTAAAACGATATAACGAATTGAGTAAGGCCCAAATGGGCATTAGAGTAGGCTCAGAAGGGTCTGTAGGAATTGGAATCACTTATAAATTAAAATAGAATGAAAGTTGCAGTTGTAGGCGCCACTGGACTAGTAGGCGGAGAAATTTTAAAAGTATTAGCGGAAAGAAA
The DNA here is from genome assembly GCA_041158445.1 of Bacteroidota bacterium. Lineage (GTDB taxonomy): Bacteria > Bacteroidota > Bacteroidia > Cytophagales > Spirosomataceae > Aquirufa. Next base: position 12,487 of record JBEBBJ010000070.1, on the reverse strand, counting down.
TTTTCCTGTCACGGAGTTAATCCCGGTAGCATCCGAGCGTTCGATCGGTAAAAAGGTAAATTTTAAAGGCCAAGACTTCACGGTAGTGGGTTATGAGACTGCAATCTCCATGAAACCAAACGTGGCTATTTTCTCTGCAGGTGGAAGCAGCTCCTTAGAAATGGCTCCTAAATTTGCCGCAGCAGGCATCACCGTAGTGGACAACTCGTCTGCTTGGCGTATGGATCCGACGAAAAAATTAGTCGTTCCAGAAATCAATGCAAGCACTTTAACAGCTGAAGATAAAATCATTGCAAACCCGAATTGCTCGACCATCCAAATGGTAGTCGTGTTAAATCCTTTGCACAAGAAATACAAAATCAAGCGTGTAGTCGTTTCCACTTACCAATCGGTTACAGGAACAGGAAAGGCAGCGGTCGATCAATTATTCGATGAGCGCGCTGGAAAAACGGATTACGCGAAAGTGTATCCACACAAAATCGACTTAAACGTATTGCCTCATATCGATGTTTTCCAAGATAATGGCTACACGAAAGAGGAGATGAAGATGATTTTAGAGACCAATAAAATCATGATGGACGATTCGATCAGAGTAACTGCAACCACGGTTCGTATTCCGACAATCGGTGGTCACTCGGAGGCTGTGAATATCGAGTTCGAAAACGACTTTGATTTAGCGGAGGTTCGTGCGATTTTAGAAAAAGAAGAAGGCATTATCGTTCAAGATGATCCTAAAAACGTCTTATATCCGATGCCTATTACGGCTCACGGAAAAGATGAGGTTTTCGTAGGTCGTATCCGTCGTGATGAGTCCCAAAAGAATACCTTGAATCTGTGGATCGTTGCTGACAACTTGCGTAAAGGGGCAGCTACGAATGCGGTTCAAATTGCTGAATACTTAGCAGCAAATCACTTGATCTAAGATGACTAGACTCAGCGTCAATATCAATAAAATTGCCACCTTGCGTAATTCGCGAGGTGGTAATAATCCAGACCTGATTCAGGTGGCTTTGGATTGTGAACGTTTTGGCGCACAAGGGATTACGGTTCATCCCCGCCCGGATGAACGTCACATTCGCTACGCGGATGTGTATGCGTTGAAAGAGCACGTAACGACGGAGTTTAATATCGAAGGCAATCCGATGGAGGCCTCTTTCGTGGAATTAGTTTTAGCGGTGAAACCTGATCAGGTAACTTTAGTTCCAGATGCTTTAGGCCAAATCACCTCCAACCACGGCTGGGATACCATTCAACACCAAGAATTATTGAAGCGCCTGATCGCCCCCTTCAAAGAGGCCGGCATTCGCACTTCTATCTTCGTAGACCCCGTCTTAGAAATGGTCGAAGCGGCTGCCACCACAGGAACGGACCGCATCGAATTATACACGGAACCCTACGCGACAGAATTTCCAACGAATCCAACACAGGCCGTAGCCTCTTACCGAAAAGCAGCTTTCAAAGCACATCAAATCGGATTAGGCATCAACGCCGGCCATGATTTAAGTCTAGAGAATTTAGCTTTTTTCGCAGCGAATGTAAATCCTTTGGACGAAGTTTCCATCGGCCACGCGCTCATTTGCGATGCGCTCTATTACGGCTTAGAGAATACGATTCAACTCTACCGCAGACAACTGAAATAAAAAAAGGGGCTTCGATATATACCGAAGCCCCTTTTTTATGATTTTATAAATTACTCAACGTCACCTGTTAGTACTACTGCACCACCAGCAACCGATAATTTAATCGTCTTTACTTTACCAGCTGCACGACCAAAGGTAATCTCAGCTTCGTAACCTTGCAAAGTTGCAGCGAAGGTATCTGGAGTAGAAGCTGGTGTTAAAACCGCTCCTTCACCTGGATTAGAATCTGACGCGATTAATAATTTGCCATCTTTCGCTGTCACAATCATCTTCTTCACGTACTCATTGTCAGCCATCTTAAAGGTAGCTGCATACTCAGATGTTCCAGCTGCTGCTGCACCTTCCTTCACACCTTCCAAAGTTTGACCTTGTGCTTCAATTTTTAATTTAGTCACAGCACCACCTTCACGCGTGAAAACGATATCGCCACCCATTCCACCTAATACGAACGCATCTGCTTTTGCACCTGGAGTTAATTCTGTATCCGGAAATCCTTCGGCAGACATGATTAATTTACCTTCCTTATCTGCTAATTTTAAAACTTTCACATAAGGATTATCGCTCATCTTGTATTCGCCAACATAATCAGCGGCTTTTTGAGCATTTGAAACGAAGGCCAAACAAGTCAGGGCCAATGCTGACACAATAGAACGTAGATTTTTCATTTTTCTTTAAAGTTTAGGGTGTCAAAATTAAGGATTTATACGAGCTTCCAAATTTTGTCACAATTTTTTATTCAAAAATTAATACAATTTTGTTTTTCCAAAGAAAACTTCAATATTGCGTCACAATCAATTCGCCCATTTAGCCCCTATTGCATGAGATAAACCTCTACGTTAACCATTTTACTTTTTTATGAGCAAAATACCCGTTAACGATGCAGCGTTAATTTCCGCATACATCCAAGGTGATTCAAAGGCATTTGAGACGCTACTTCAGCGCAGTAAATCAAAAGTTTATACGACTATTTACCTCATTGTAAAAGACCGCTACATTGCGGAAGATCTTTTGCAGGAGACCTACATTAAGGCACTCGATGTCATCAACCAAGGCAAATACAATGAGGAAGGCAAATTCCTTCCCTGGATTGTTCGCATAGCCCACAATATGGCCATCGATCACTTCCGAAAAGAGAAGCGTTATCCCAAAATTGTGTTGGATGATGGCTCGCCACTATGGAACAGTTTTCAATTTGCAGAAGAAAGTTCTGAGGATAAACAATTAAAAGAAGATTTGATCGTTAATATCAGGGACTTGATAAAAAAACTTCCAGATGAGCAGCGCGAAGTGCTTGTGATGCGCCATTATGAAGAATTAAGCTTCCAAGAAATCGCTGATTTAACCCATGTTAGTATTAATACCGCACTAGGGCGCATGCGGTATGCGCTCATTAACCTGCGGAAAATGTTAGAGAAACAAAACCTTGCCTATGACAAAAAACTCTACCCCGAATGACCTGATTAAACACCTTTATGAGCCTGAAACAGGGTTCCAGCAAACATTAAATGAAGATGAGAAGCAAGAGCTAACTCATTTAAAACAGGTCCAAAACTTGCTGAACACGGCTTATATGGAGCCCTCCGAAAGGAGTCTAGAGAAAATTCTCGAACACGCTCGTCAGAGTAAAAAGCCCCTAGCACACTAGGGGCTTTTTTATTCAAAAAATCTCGCTAAATTTAACAAAAATCAAACCCCATGGACGCAGCAAAAGTTGACCTATTCATCATGACACATGCGAAGAGTTTTGAAACACATCAATTGTCATTTATCAGAGAACAGCTATTAGCCTTAGATAATTCTGCCTGGGTCATGTTACAGCATGTACCCATTAAAGATCCAGTTCTCAGCCTGATTGTTTCCATCGTGGGTGGTCACTTTGGAATCGATCGCTTTCTGATCGGTGATATTGGTTTAGGTTTTGCCAAACTGCTCACCTGTGGAGGATTAGGTATTTGGACCATCGCAGATTGGTTCTTCATCATGGATGCCACACGCGCTAGAAATTTAGCCAGATTACATCCTTATTTAGTCTAATGAGCAGAAATCAGCTCTATAGTATCATTCTTATTGCCTGCACTGCTGGATTTATTTATTTGTGGACAGGTATAGGTTTTAGCTGTTTTTTCAAAAGTATCACCGGAATTCCCTGTCCAGCCTGCGGAACAACCCGCTTCATTCAGGGCGATTTTATAAATGGCAATCTGTTTGGAATCTTCGTGGGTGCAGCATTTTTATTGCCCATAGGCGTATTTATTGACTTTCTTCGTGGAGAAGATCGCGTTTTTCGGGCGTATCTTTGGGCTGAAAATAAGTGCCGCCAGCCCTTACATGCGGCATTGCTGATTGCGCTTGTAGTATTGAATTGGATTTGGACGATATATAAAGGTTTATAATGTTAAAAAAAGAACGGTTTAAGGCTTTTGTGGATCATTTTTCTAGTCACTTTCCAGAGGCAGAAACCGAACTTCATTACACGAATCCCTTTGAACTTTTAGTGGCCGTTGTTTTATCTGCGCAGTGCACGGATAAGCGGATTAATCAAGTTACTCCTGCCCTATTCAAGCGCTTCCCGGATGCAAAATCCCTAGCTGAATCCAGTGTAGAGGAGATTTTTTCCTACATTCGTTCCGTTTCTTATCCGAATAATAAAGCCAAACATCTTTTAGGTTTAGGCCAAAAAATCACCGACCAATTCGCCGGTGAAGTTCCCGAAACGATGGAGGACCTCCAAAGTCTACCCGGCGTGGGTCGCAAAACCGCGAACGTTATTGCGTCAGTCATTTATAATCAACCTGCCATGGCAGTGGATACCCATGTTTTTAGGGTTTCACAGCGCTTAGGTTTGGTTCCTAAAACGGCGAACACCCCCTTGAAAGTGGAGATGGCGCTGATCAAACACTTGCCTGATGAAGTCATCGCCACTGCGCATCATTGGCTAATCCTTCATGGACGTTATGTCTGCCTAGCGAGAACACCTCAATGTGCAAAATGTACGATCACGCATTTCTGCGCCTTTTATCAGAAAAATAACAAGGCATGAGCAGTGTAGAAATTCTAGCCATCATTGCCTCTTTAGCCGGTGTTATCCTAAGCATGGGACGCAAAAGCCTAGCTTGGCTTTGTAATATCTTAGCCTCTGGGCTCTATGGTTATATTTTCTGGCAAAGCGGCCTGTATTCCGATATGGAATTACAAGGTTTTTTCATCCTAATGGCAGCTTATGGTTGGTGGAATTGGTCGCAATCTGAAGCAGATTGGAAACCTGAGAAGTCTCCCTATTTGCCGCTTTTTATAGGTTTAATGGTTGCGCTACTATTCGGTGCAGGATCTGGTTACCTACATACGCTCTATTTTCCTTCGGTTAGCTTCCCCTACCTAGATGCAACTAGATGCAACTCTAACAGGCTTAAGCATTTACGGAACCTGGCTAGCCACAAAACGCAAGATCGAGAACTGGATTGTCTGGATTATCGTCGATTTCGCTTATGTGGGAATGTATCTTTCCAAAGGATTGTGGGGGACTGTTGTTCTGTATGGCGTCTTTATTCTTTTGGCCATCAAAGGCTACGTCGATTGGCATAAGCAACTGAAAGACAGGGCTTAAAAAAATTGTCAGAGATTTTATCTGAAATTCTACCTTATTAAGTTCAGCCTCTTTATATTTGTAAATAGGTAAAAGACTACAATTTAGATAGATTTATGGCAAACGAAGAAAAACAAAGATACTCTGCCGAAGAATTAAAAGAGTTTGAAGAAATTATCCGTGCTAAATTAGATGATACGAATGCTGAGTTAAAGTATTTAAGAGAATCACTAAGTAAGAAAAACGACACGGGAACAGACGCGACATCCGGAAACTCGAAAGTGATGGAAGATGGAGCAGATACGGCGGAGAAAGAAAATCTTAATCAGCTAGCTGTTCGTCAACAAAAGTTTGCTAAGAACCTGGAAAATGCCTTAATGCGCATTAAAAACGGAACTTACGGCGTTTGTATTGATTCTGGGAAGTTGATTTCCAAAGAACGTTTACGTTTGGTACCGCACACGCAACACTCGATTGAAGCGAAGTTAAAGCAAAAATAACATGGGTTTTTTCGAAAACAACCGCCTAGTGGAATTGATAACTGATTATCTCAAAACTCAATTTGAGATTATCAAGTTAGATATTCAAGAGAAACTGGAAGAAATCTTCATCCGGATTTTCAAGTTATTTCTTGTGGCGACCGGTTTTGGAATCACCCTATTTTTCCTTCTTTTAGGAGGATCTGAATTGATCAATGAAGTATTAGAAAGCCGTTTCATCGGCTACTTTATCGTGGCAGCCATCATCGGCGTAGCTAGTTTATTTCTTTTCTTATCCTTAAAACCCCGCGAAAATGAGTCAGAATAAAGAAAAGAGAGCGGAATTAGAAATCCAAGCTGCCGCTATTGAAGAACAATTAACAGAGACCGTTACCGAATACAAGAAGATAGGGAATCAAATGCTCATCGCAGGAGGAATCTTTGCTGGTGGCTATTTGTTGTACTCTATGTTCTCAGGATCTAAGAAAAAAGGATCCTTCGTAGGCGATGCCATTAAATCCTATGCCTTAGCCCTTGCCTTATCGTACGCAAAGGACCTATTAGTCGATTACCTAGCCTCGCTAGAGCAAGAAAACCTCAGAAGAATCTACAGTCAAGCCCTGATTACCGACTACCGGATACTGACCACTAGTTCTCCATCAAATAAGCCTTAATAAACTCATTAATCTCCCCATCCAACACCGCATCGGTATTCGATGTCTGGTAATTGGTACGGTGATCCTTTACGCGGCGATCGTCTAAAACATAGGATCTGATTTGCGAGCCCCATTCGATTTTCTTCTTGCCAGCCTCCACTTCGGCACGTGCTGCATTACGCTTATCGATTTCGATTTGATATAATTTGGACTTCAAAAGGCGCAACGCTACTTCCTTGTTCATTAATTGCGAACGTTCTTGCTGGCAAGCGATGATAATTCCAGAAGGTTTGTGGGTCAAACGAACCGCAGTTTCGACTTTGTTCACGTTTTGGCCTCCTGCTCCACCAGAACGGAACGTATCCCATTCTATGTCAGCTGGATTCACATCAATTTCAATGGTATCATCCGCTAAAGGACAGATATAAACAGACGCAAAAGAGGTGTGACGTCTCGCATTCGAATCAAATGGGGAAATACGCACTAAGCGGTGTACCCCATTTTCTGATTTCAAATTCCCGTAGGCAAATTCTCCATCTACTTCGATGGTCACGGATTTGATACCGGCGACGTCCCCTGGATTTTCATCTACTAAACGCACTTTAAATCCATTCTTTTCTGCCCACATGTGGTACATGCGCAACAACATCCGGCATTGATCTCTAACACGGCGCTCATATTATCGCCCTCGTCAGACATCATCTTGCGAAACTCGAGTGCTTCCAGGTTTGCTTCTAGCTTTTCGCCTTCCGCATCCACTTCCGCTTCGGTCGCTTCGCCCATCTCGTAAAATTCCCAAATGGTCTCTAGATCACCTTGTGCGCTCGCCAATTTATCGAAACCATCCGTCCAAAACTTCAGCCCGCGCATTTCCCGCATCGTGCTTTCTGCCTTGTCTGGATTATTCCAAAACTCCGGATCTAAGGTGACCGTCTCTAGTTCAGAGATTAAATATTTCTTGTGATCGTAGTCAAAGATACCTCCTTAAAGCCTCTATTCTGGCTTTCAGGTCATTGAACCTGTCTCTAGTCATGTGATTTTCTACTTAATAAAGTGCAAATATACCCGATTTTGTGCTAAATTGCGGCCTCATTCATTTAAATCAAGCAATAAAATGGCGCAACAATACGATTTGATCGTGGTAGGCTCAGGCCCAGGAGGTTATGTAGCAGCTATCCGAGCTTCTCAATTAGGTTTAAAATGTGCGGTGGTTGAAAAAGAATCTCTAGGTGGTATTTGCCTAAACTGGGGATGTATTCCTACCAAAGCCCTTTTGAAATCTGCCCAAGTTTTCGAATATATTAAACACGCATCTGATTACGGTATCACCGTAAAAGGAGCTGAAGCAGACTTCTCAGCAGTTATTGCACGTTCTCGTGGGGTGGCTGATAGCATGAGCAAAGGCGTTCAGTTTTTGATGAAGAAAAATAAGATCGACGTGATTATGGGTTTTGGAAAGATCCAACCTGGTAAGAAAGTCGAAGTAACTGACGCAGACGGAAAGAAAACCGTTTACGAAGGTAAAAATATCATGATTGCTACAGGTGCACGTGCACGTGCATTGCCTAATGTACCTATCGACGGCGAAAAAGTAATCGAATACCGCAAGGCGATGAGCTTAGCAAAACGTCCAGATTCGATGGTTATCATCGGTTCAGGCGCGATTGGCGTTGAATTCGCTTACGTATATGCAGCGATGGGAACGAAAGTGACGATCGTAGAATTCCTTCCAAACATTGTTCCTGTCGAGGATGAAGATGTATCGAAAGAATTAGCGAAGCAATACAAGAAAATGGGTATCGAGATTTTAACGTCTTCTAGCGTTGAATCTGTTGATACAAAAGGAAAAGGTTGCAAAGTAAACATCAAGACTCCGACAGGAAACACGGAAATCCAATGCGATATCGTTCTTTCTGCTGCGGGTGTTATCTGTAACTTAGAGAACATTGGTTTAGAAGAAGTAGGTATCATCGTAGACAAAGGTCGTATCCCAGTGAATGCTTGGTACGAGACGAATATGCCAGGATATTACGCGATTGGCGATGTGACTCCGGGTCCTGCTTTGGCACACGTAGCTTCAGCAGAAGGTATCATTTGTGTCGAGAAAATCGCTGGTCACAAGACAGAGGCTTTAGATTATTCGAACATCCCAGGTTGTACATATTGCACGCCAGAAATCGCGTCGGTGGGTATGACGGAGAAGAAAGCGAAAGAAGCTGGTTACGATATCAAAGTGGGTAAGTTCCCATTTGTTGCATCAGGTAAAGCTACGGCTGCCGGCGCTCGTGATGGTTTCGTGAAAGTTATTTATGATGCCAAATACGGTGAATTATTAGGCGCGCACATGATCGGTTATAACGTAACGGAATTGATCGCTGAAGCGGTAGTGGTTCGCAAGTTAGAAAGCACAGCATATGAGATTATGAAAACCGTTCACCCTCACCCGACAATGTCAGAAGCTTTCAAAGGCGCGACAGAAGCGGCTTACGGAGAAGCGGTAGATTTATAATCTATTACGATAGAAAAAAAAAGAGGAGCTCAATAGGCTCCTCTTTTTTATTGCACAAAAAAACCATCCGTTCCACCTTCGAGCCAATCCGCACCCGTGATGAGTGAGGCGGCATCCATAGAACGACCTCCGCCTTTTCCACAAACGGTGACAATGGGAATAGTGACATTTAATTCACCTAGTCGCTGAGGAATTTCCAATAATGGGATATGAAGGGCATTGGGTATATGTCTTTCTTTAAACTCCTCCCCACTGCGAACGTCAACGACGAGTACATGGGGCATTAATGCGCGTAATTCTGCCTGTGTTATCATAAGACAAATATCAGCTCAATCAACTCAGAACTACTTATCCAATGTTAAATTATCAGTAAACGAAAACCTGAACACTTTTATAAGCGATCTTGCTTTTCGGATCGTGCGCTTGAATAGCGATGGTCCCGGGTTGAATTCTTTTCTTATCCGCCGGCTCTTCGTAGTCAACCACCGTTCTTCCATTGATCTTGGTCGTAACGTGATTCCCTTCCACTTTTACATACAATTCAAACCACTCTTCATCGTGCACTAATTTCTCAGCAGTATCCACAACACCATAGAGACTGGCAGTTCTGCGCCAATCAGTATGAGAATTATTCTGAATTAGCCCCCTCCTGGGTTTTAATTAAGGCTTTCACTTCGAAATTAGTGAAGGTATGATTTCCTACTGGTCCGTCATAAAACAAATGTCCGCGAGGGCCTTCGATACGTAGCTCGCCGTCTTTTACCTGAAACGAATTTGGATTTTCACTGGCTTTCCAACCAGTTAAGTCGCGGCCGTTTAGGAGTTCGACCCATTGGGCGTGGGTAGAGAAGTTTAAGAGCAGGAGTAAGAGAAGAAGGTTTTTCATTTTAGCTGATAGGTTAAATTTATGGTGGTAAATATGAACTTAAAAGTTTAAAAATGAAAGGTAAATTATAATTCTAATGCGATAAACGTTTCGGGATTAACCACCAAGATGTTAGCCTTTTTATAGTCCTTCAAATTTCTCGTCACAATGATTTTAAGGTGATTTTCTAAAGCACAACAGTATTGTATCGCATCTTCAAAATCAGTAAAATCAGAGGCAATTGCTAAGTCAATGGTCTTGCTATCAACGGTCAAAACATTTACAAGTGTTTTGAATTTCAACAAAGTAAGTCGAGACTGATTACTTGAATATTGAGACCGTAAAACATAATCAATATTGGAAAAAGTGAGTGAGGATACATGCAATTTTATCTTGCCTAAATTAGCAAGAGAAAATAAAATTTCTGCCGGTTTCGCAAAGGGTTGTCGCCCAGACAAAAGGTCGATACACACATCCGAGTCAATAAATACGTTCGTCATTCTATTTCGAATATTTGTCTTGAATGTATTTTTTGTATGCCTCTTTTGAATCAAAATTCTCAGGAAGATTGACTATTCCTGATAAACTTTTAACAAAGGGAGTGACCTCATGAATAGGTCGAGGCTCCACTAACATCCCTAAATAAGACTCAATTAATTGAGAAAGACTTGTATTTTTCATTTTTGCATAGTTTTTCGCTTGCTCAATTATATCTTGATCTAGCTTTAAAGTTAGTTTAACATCCATATTTCCTATTTATTATACGTGTAAATATAAATAATTAATACGTACAATATTCAAAAAAAGTGCTTTTTTGAGTGAGGAAATTATTTTCTAATTAGCCGAAGAGATCTCGAACAACAAGAATCGAAGTGATAATGATAATAAGATTATCAGTTACTTGATATGATGTAAAAGGGAGTGACAGCTCCACTTCGTTTCGCTGTCAGCCCGCAGGGCATCTTGCACAAAGACTAACATCCTGCGCTGCGCTCAGGATGAAGCTTTTTCATTTTCCCTTGCTCGCCTCACGCTGGAAGGCTTTGTAGAGGGGAAGGGATTCGAACCCTCGGTAAGCTTGAGACCTACACACGCTTTCCAAGCGTGCTCCTTAAACCACTCGGACACCCCTCTATAAGCGCCCGTGGGGTTGCAAAAATAGTAATTTATTTCGACGAATCGAAAAAGGAATCAATATCCTTCTTGAATTGAATCAAGGATGGTTTGTGGATATAGTACATGTGTCCAGATTCGTAATACTTGATGTCCACGCGGGAGCGTTGCTCTGGGCGTAGGAACATGTGCTCGATGTCGTAGACTGCCGTGAAGTAGGGGGTCGCGAAATCGTAGTAGCCACAGCCGAGGTAGACTTTGAGGTTCGGGTTTTTGGCCATCGCATCACGAAGACTTTCTGCCACGTTCAAGTATTTGTTTTGCACATTCTTGTAAGACCAAGGGTATACTTCGCCGAAAACGTTGTAGCCTTTCTCGTCCGTGAACTTCAATTCTTTGGACAAGTAGTCATTAATCGTCGCCGTGAATGGACCGTCGATGTTCGTGAAAGAAGGATCGAAATCGACGTATTCGCCAGCATCATCTAGGTTACGACCCGTGAAACGTGCGTCTAAACGACCGATGGAAAGTCCGTCTGCGCGGCGTAGGGCTTTGTAGAAACGGTTTTCGTCTAAGCGTAAGTTAGCTTGAAGGCATAGCTCTTTGGAAAGACCAGTATAATAAGCCATTTTCTCTGCGATGGCAGATTTCTCTGCGTCTGACATCCAGCCGCCTTTGATGAGCGCTGTAGCGTAAGGGCCGATTGCCCATTGCTCGGATTCCTTTAATACGTCCGCGATGGGTCTCGCTTGTAAAGCGGGTGCTAATTTTTTGTGGTACCAGGCTGCTGCGGTATACGATGGAATGTATAAGGCGCGAGGTAGGTCGTTTCCGATATTGTAATCATTTGTACCAAAATTCAAGACAGCGGAGATCAAAATAACGCCATTAATATAGATGCGATGCTCGTCTTGTAATTGCGCACGAAATCGCCTACCGAATTGATGTCTTCTACGTAGCCATGGTATTTGCTAGCTGGTTCGCCCACGGCGCGAGAATAGCCGGTGGAAACGGGGTCGATGAAGACTAAATCCGTTTTGTCTAACCAAGAGAATTCGTTGGGTACATAGGAATAAGGGGCTGCGGTTGCAGTGCCGTCGTCTTTTAATACGACGCGCTTAGGGCCTACGCCGCCCATATGTAACCATAAGGAGGCAGATCCTGGGCCACCGTTGAAGGTGAAAGTGACTGGGCGCTTGGCTCCGTCTTCGTCGTCTTTAGAATAGTAGGTGAAGAAGATTTTGGCCAAAACCTTACCCGTATCCGCCTTCATATGCATATAACCGGTGGTCGCCGTGTAATTAATCACCTTTCCGGCGATCGTGATAGAGTGTTTCGTCTTTACCACCTGCACGCCTGCCGGATCTTTCCCGATCTGTGCATTCATTGTCAGCGCCAAGACGCAAAATAATAAAGTCAATAATTTTTTCATCGTTTGAAGATTTTGAAAACGAATATAAAAATTCTTTGGCAATAAAAGCTTATTTCGTAGATTTGCACCTACTCTATATATTATATAGACTTTATAAACATTTCAAGATTAAATTATGCAAAGTTTCCGCTCTGAGATAGAAAACCCGGTAGTTGAAAAAGACATCCTGGATTTAGCGAAAAAAATCGCTCAATTCAAGGCTGGCGAGAT
>JBEBBJ010000069.1:0-12877 GCA_041158445.1 Bacteroidota bacterium | reverse complement strand
TACGGTGCTTTTGCACAGGTTTCGAAGACGTTTTTGGACTCCAAATTAGGTCTAAGTGCCGGCCTTCGCACTGACATGAACAGCTTTACGGACACGGGAATGGACCCTTTAGAAACGCTTTCTCCACGTGTATCCTTAAGTTATGTGCTCTCGGATAAACTAACCGCCAATGCTTCGGTGGGCCGCTATTTCAAGCTAGCGCCATACACGATTTTAGGTTATGCCTCCTCTTCATTCCCGTTCCCAACTTATTCGAGTTTTGCCCCAAATACCCCTGTTTTAGTTAATCAAGACGCGAAATACCAACAAAGTGATCACTATGTGGCCGGTTTAGAATACTTGCAGGATGAATCTTTGCGATTCACCTTGGAAGGTTTTGTGAAGGAATATGCGAACGTGCCTATCTCGAATCGCAATGGAATCTCTTTAGCGAACCTAGGCGGTGATTTCAACATTCTCGGAAATGAGGATGTGACCACGACAGGTAAAGGTCGCGCGTATGGTTTGGAATTTTTCGCTCAAAAGAAACTAACTGACAAATTCTTTGGCATTCTATCCTATACCTATTACCGCAGTATGTACAGCGGATTTGATGATAAGCTGATTGCCTCTAGCTGGGATAACCAACACCTATTAAGTATCACCTGGGGGTATAAATTCCCACGCAACTGGGAACTCGGACTTCGTTTCCGATACCAAGGAGGCGCACCTTATTCGCCATATGATGAGACAACTTCCAAAGCGACTTTCTTAACCTTAGGCCAAGGCACTTTCGATTATTCTCGTCTAAACACGCAACGCCTACCTAATTTCCATTCGAGTGATGTGCGTATCGATAAGAAATATAACTTAAAGAAAACGACCATCGATCTTTTCTTAGATGTGACAAACTGGTACATCGCCGTGAATCCAGGAATTCCGACCTATGCATTTAAGCGGGTAGAGGACAATTCAGGTTTCGCCACCACAGATGGTTTGCCTATTATGAAAAATGGTGCGAACGCCATTCCTACACAATTCTTAAATGATCGAGCACAGGTTACGCCGACAATAGGATTTATTGTGGAGTTTTAAAGGTATTTAGCGCTTTGCTTTCAGTGCTTTTGCGAAGGCTAAGGCATGGGGGCCGTCACCGTGGATACACCAGGTGTCGGCCTTTATTTTTTCTACCTGATCTAGGACATCTTGTATTTCTGTAAAGCAAGCTCCCGGTTGACTCCGAGGAGTTAAAGTTCCGTCGCTTTCATATCTGCGATCTGCAAAAGCCTCTTCTGCTGTTATTAAACCTAGTTCATTTGCGGCTTTTATTGAATGACTATTTTTTAGGCCAAACAAAATGAGCCCCGTATCGACATCCTTCACCGCTTTTGCGATGGCTTTAGCCACTTCTGGATTTTTAGCCGAAGTATTGTACAAAGCACCGTGCGGTTTCACGTGATTTAGCTTTCCTCCTGTGGTTTTTACAATTTGATGTAGAATTTCGATCTGCTTTTTCACCAGCAAATAGATCTCTTCTGGGCTCATTTCAATCTCTTTTCTCCCAAAATTCTCTCGATCCAGGTAGGAGGGATGTGCCCCTATCCGTTTCGCGCATAGTAAAAGCATCACCCGCATGAAATCCACAGGCAATGTTTGCCTCATCGATGTAGGGCATGAGTTCGGCATCGTTTCCGATTCCTTCGCCAAGGTCGCAGTTAATTTGCATAGGATAAGTAGCTAAAAAAAAGCTTGTGTTTCCACAAGCTCGTCAATCTAAATTACGGTAGGCCTAGCCTAAGATGATATCATTTCTCATGGGTTGTGGTTTTAAATACTGTTAAACCTTCGCTAAAGGTACTCATTAATTTATCAATTGATCTAAACTAGTTTACTTTTAATTCTACACTATTACCGGATAAAAATTTGCCTGAACTAATTCGATCTAGACTCGAATAATCTTGGACGAATACTTTGTTGAATCCAGACAAGGCATGTTTTGCAATGATGGTTAATCGAATAAAAGAAGATTCATCTTGCCAGGTTTCCTCCAGTTTTTCAATCGTTCGAATGCGCACTGCATGCAAGGAAAATTGATCTGTTTTTTTCTCGCGAGGGACATAGGCAATAAAATTGTCTTTTAGTTTAATGTCTCGTCCTTGTAGATTGCTCCCATTAAACGTTCCCACTGGTTTATAGAAAGTGAGTTCGATATGGACATCAAAAATTTCTGAGTCAGTTAAATTGACAAATTTGAAAAGATAGTTTTGTTCTCCATTAAATTGGATTCGGCTGATCTGGCTCGAAATGAGAATTTTAGGTTTCTTATTCAGTAAAAAGAAGACTAAAAACAGGTAGGACGATAATAGTCCAGCGGCGATACTTAGGATAAAATTCATAGTGGTTATTTTTTCAAAGGTATTCCTATTTCGCCTTCATTCCATCTCCCACTTTCATTTTATCAACAAACTGATATTCAACAAAAAAGCTCACCCGACTTGCGAATGAGCTTTTGATATATTGACTAAGCTGCTACTACTCCTCGATAAAAGGATAATTCTCTTCGACATACACATCTTTGTAGGCCTCTGATTTATCTGGGAACGGAGACGTTTCTGCAAAGTCAACTGATTCTTGAACCAGAACCTTGATTTTTGCGTCGATCTCGTCTAATTCTGCTTGAGTTAAGATGTTGTGCTCTAAAATCGTAGCTTTTACTTGCTCGATTGGATCACGGTCTTTGTACGCCTCAACCTCTTCTTTAGAACGGTATTTTTGAGGATCGGACATCGAGTGACCTCTGTAACGATACGTTCTGAATTCTAAGAAAGTAGGACCTTCACCCGCACGAGCCCGAGCTGCAGCACGAGAAACCGCCTCATGAACCGCTTCTACATTCATTGCATCTACTGGTTCTGAAGGCATATCGTATGCTTCACCAATCTTGTATAATTCAGTCACGTTTGACGTACGAGCTACGGATGTACCCATCGCGTAACCATTATTTTCTACTACGAAAATTGCAGGTAATTTCCATGTCATCGCCATGTTAAATGCCTCGTGTAGAGCACCTTGACGAGTGGCACCATCACCAAAATACGTGATAGAAACGTTACCCGTTTTCTTGTATTTCTCGGCGAAGGCAAGGCCGGCTCCCATCGGGATTTGGGCCCCTACGATACCATGACCTCCTACGAAACCTACTTCTTTGTCGAAGATGTGCATAGAGCCACCTTTTCCTTTCGAAGCACCAGTGATTTTACCGTATAATTCCGCCATAATCGCGTTAGGAGAGGTTCCTAATGCTAATGGGATACCGTGGTCACGGTAAGCGGTGATGTATTTATCGCCTTCAATTAGCGCTGATCTGGAACCAGAAGAACAAGCCTCTTGTCCAATATATAAGTGACAAAAGCCTTTTATTTTTTGCATTCCGTACAATTGACCGCATTTCTCTTCGAATTTGCGTTGTAATTGCATGGATTCGTACCAATACTTGTAAGTCTCTTTAGAATACTTGGGCGCGTCTGCGTTTTTCTTTGCCATCTTCTTGATAGAATATTTTTAAAGCGGTAAACCGGTTTAATTCCGGGTCTAATCCCTGCAAAATTAGTACAAAATCTTTATTTTTACACGCTTTTAATCGCATTCCTACATCCATGCATCTCAAATCTCTTCAGGTGAATCAGTTTAAATCCTACGAGGAGGCTAGATTTAGCTTTATTTCGGAGATTAATTGTATCGTGGGGGAGAATGGGATTGGGAAGACGAACCTGCTGGATGCGATTCACTTTCTGTCCATGACGAAAAGTTCGCGCGGCATAGTTCAAGGAGATTTTGTCGATACTCAGGACCGGGAAACGCAGATTACTTGTGTTTTTCAGAAGGGGGCCAAAAAGCAATTTCTCCGCGACGACAAACCTTATCCCCGCCTAGCAGACCACATTGGCCACTTCCCCGTCGTTTTGATGGATCCCCATGACACAGATTTAGTTCGAGAAGGCAGTGAAGAACGTCGCCGCTTTTTCGACGGGATGATGTCACAGCTCGACCGTAATTTCCTGGATCAATTACTTCGCTACAACCGAATCGTCCAGCAACGTAAGCAAAATCCCGCCGGGAATTTTTAGAGGTCTTTTTGCCGAGTTTTAAATTTCATTATGCCAAACTCTCCGACGACCGCGAGGACGTCGATATTCAGCTCGAATCTACCTTCGAAGCAGGGGGCTTTGACGCGGCGCTGCGCGCCGCGGAACCGCTGGATTTGTCCGCGCAGCGGACATCCATCGGAATTCATCGAGATGAATTTGATTTTAAAATCAACGACTACTCCTTGCGTAAATTTGGCTCCCAAGGCCAACAAAAATCGTTTGTCGTCGCCCTCAAACTAGCTCAATTCGACTCCCTAGTTGCCGCCAAACCCCGCAAACCACTCTTACTCCTCGACGACATCTTCGACAAACTCGACGATCGCCGCATCCAGCGTTTGGTCCAAATGATGGCAGAAGAACACTTTGGCCAAGTCTTCATCACCGATGCCAGACCCGAGAGGACAAAGAAGTTGCTGAAGGATTTGAAGGGGGAGATACATTATATTTCGCTTTAGCGGTTCGCGCTTTCAGCGCTCGCGCGCAAAAGCGTAGAGCACAAAGCATAAAGCACAAAGAATAAAAAAGAGTAGAGATAGGAGAGTAGAGAGAAGGATTGTGAATGGTAAGTGGTAAATGGTAAATGTGCGACTGCGGCGTACCTTCAAAGTGCAAATTTTAGTTGCAATCATCTATCATTCACCATTCACCACTTACCATTATTCCCGTCATTCACCATTTACCACTTACCATTCACCATTCACCATTCACCATTTACAATTCTTTCCCTATCTTTGGTTAAACCTATTATCAACCTATGATCTCGATTTTTGCCAAGGCCGAAAAGCACCTGGAAAAAACAGCCATTATTTCAGATGGTGTTGAATATAAATACTCCCAGCTACTGGATGCCTCTAGGGCCTTTGCCTGTACACTTTTAGACGGCAAAAATGACTTAAATGAATCCCGCGTTGCCTATATGGTGAACCCTGGTTTTGATTATGTGCGGGTGCAGTGGGGAATTTGGCGGGCCGGTGGTGTGGCCGTTCCTTTGTGTTTGACGTATCCACTGCCTTCCTTACGCTACACGATTGAGAATTCAGGCTCGAGCATTGTGGTCGTTTCCTCCGAATTTGAGGACCTTTTGAAGCCCCTTTGCGAAGAGCTCGGGATACGCATTCTGACCACTGATGACTCTCGACTAGCGACTAGTGACTCTCGACTCCCGACTTTTCCTTCTTCCCGCCGCGCCATGATGCTCTACACCTCAGGTACGACGAATTTGCCCAAAGGGGTGGTCTCCACTCACGCGAATTTGAATGCCCAGATTTCGACTTTGATCGATGCCTGGCGCTGGAGTTCTGCGGATTATTCGATTTGCATTTTACCCCTCCACCACATCCACGGGGTGATTAATATCGTTTCTTGCTCGCTTTGGGCGGGGGCGACCTGCCAGTTTTTGCCTAGTTTTTCGGCGGAGGCTTTGTTCGATATTTTCAAGGAAGGCAAGCTGAATGTGTTTATGGCCGTGCCTACGATCTATTATAAATTGATTACGTATTGGGAGTCTTTGGAGGAGGTAGACCAAAAAGAGATGACCCGCATTATGTCCAAATTCAGACTCATGATTTCCGGTTCTGCTGCGCTTCCCGTTTCCGTGATGGAGCGCTGGAAGACGATCAGCGAGCATAGCCTTTTGGAACGTTATGGGATGACTGAAATCGGGATGGCACTCAGCAATCCTTACGATGGCCCTCGCGTGCCTGGGCATGTCGGATATCCACTTCCGGGGGTTCAAGTGCGTTTAGCGGATGAGCAAGATAACGTCATTCCGGGCTCGGAAATAGGGGAGATTCAGGTCAAAGGCGCGAACGTCTTCTCTGAATACTGGCAAAAACCCGAATCCACTGCGGAGTCTTTTACGAAGGATGGTTTCTTCAAAACAGGGGACATCGCTACCATGGACGAGGTGGGCGGATACCGGATTTTAGGCCGAAACTCCGTCGACATCATCAAGTCTGGTGGTTACAAAATTTCTGCTTTGGAAATCGAAGAAGTCCTCCGCACCTACCCAGGAATCGACGATTGCTGCGTTGTAGGAGTCGAAAATGACGAATGGGGCGAATTAGTGAGCGCCGCCATCGTATGCAAAGATGACTTTGACACGAAAGCCTTGAATGCTTGGATGCGCGAACAAATGCCTGCCTATAAAACCCCACGCGCTTACCATCGTTTGGCCGAATTGCCTCGCAACGCGATGGGAAAAGTGACGAAAAAAGACGTTGTTAACCTAATTAAAAACTAATATGCTTTTACGCGGAGTTGCCTTATTAGCTGCCTGTTTTGTAGCAGGCCAAATCCTAGGGGAAACCCTCGGTCGTCTCTTGGGAATCCAAGCAAACGTAGGAGGCGTCGGTTTTGCGATGCTTTTCCTGATTTTATCCCAAAACGAGCTCGAAAAACGCGGTCTCTTCCATCTCGAAATGGGTGAAGGAATTACCTTTTGGTCTAAAATGTACATCCCCATCATCGTGGCCATGTCCTCCGTCCAAAACGTCCGCGTCGCCTTCTCTAACGGCCTACTCGCCCTTTTGGCAGGTATCATTCCCGTTATCGCCTGCCTCGCATTGATGCCACTATTGTCTAAACTAGCGCCCAAAGAATAATGGAATACATCATCACCTTTCTCGACAAAAACGGCCTAGTCTTCGCCTTCCTCGTTACCGGAATCATCATGTATTTCTCCGAAGGCATCTCCAAAACCCTCACCCGCGGCAAAATCCCCGGCTCCGCCATCTCCATCTTTATGGGTTTGGTTTTAGCTTATTTCGCCGGCCTTGAAACCCTGGGCAAAAAAGGCATTGCCGACATTCCCGGATTCTCCGGTTTTGACCAAATGGGCGGCCCCGTTTTCCGCGACTTCGCCATCGTCTCGACCGCGATGGGCGCTAGCTTTGCCATCATTAAGAAAACAGGCCCCATCGGAGTTTTATCCCTATTTTTAGGCGTTATCATCTCCTTTTTATCAGGTGTAATCATCGCCTATGCCCTAGGAATCACGGACGCCGAAAGCCTTACCACCATTGGTGCAGGCGCCTGCACCTTCGTAGTGGGTCCTGTTACTGGAACTGCCCTAGGTGCAAGCTCAGATATCATCGCGATTAGCATCGCAGCCGGAGTCGTAAAATCCATATTAGTAACCATCGGAACGCCTTTAATCGCCCCCTACATTGGCTTAAAGACACCACAATCGGCGATGATTTTTGGCGGATTAATGGGAACAACCAGCGGAACCGCTGCAGGTCTCGCTGCCACAGATCCTAAACTCGTTCCTTACGGAGCAATGACCGCGACATTTTACACCGGGCTGGGTTGCTTGATGTGTCCTTCGGTATTGTATTTTGTGATGAGAGCGCTCTTTTAAGATTAGAGAGTATAGAGTAGAGAGTAAAGATGGTGGATGGTAAGTGGTGAATGGTAAATGAGTCCGGAGGGAGTAAGACCGAAGGGAGGTAGTCCGAAGTCCGAAGGAAATCCAATTTCTCTTCTCTCTACTCTATAATCTCTACTCTACAATCCATACTCTTGACAATTTCTGTCAATACCCGAAAACCTCCCTCAATACTTCTCGCTTATTTTCACAATAGTGCCTTAATTCGACCTATTGACTGAATCGCAAAGCGATGACTAAGACGAAGTCGACTAAGTCACCTAGTGACGACTACGGCGCTCTGCGCCGATAACACAAAAAAATGGGCGACAGAACCTGCCACCCATTTAATTGTAACTGACAACCGACTACCGACTACCGGCTACCGTTTACCGTTCGCTTCGCGAACTACAAATTTCTCTTCTTCAACTCACTAACCGCAAAGTCAGCTGCACGAGCTGTCATCGCCATGTACGTCAATGATGGATTCACGCAAGAAGCAGATGCCATAACTGCACCGTCTGTCATGAATACGTTTTTCACCTCGTGTACTTGGTTGTGCTTGTTCACGATTGAGTTCTTCACGGAAGTACCCATACGCGCAGTACCCATTTCGTGGATACCCAAACCGATGTGCGTATCTTGCTTGTTGTATGCGTTGATGTTTTTGAAACCAGCAGCCTCTAACATTGTAGCCGCCTCGTTCATCATGTCTTCACGCATTCTTAATTCGTTTTGGCCAAATTCTGCAGAGAATTCCAATACTGGTAAACCCCACTTGTCTTTTTGTGCACCTAAAACGAAACGGTTCTCTGGGTTTGGAAGAATTTCTCCAAAACCACCAAAACCTACCGTCCATTGTCCTGGGTGTGTTAAGCTCTCTTTGAACTCAGCACCGAAGCCATCCGCTCCTACGCCGCGGCCCCAACCCTCGCGGCTTGCGCCACCTTGGTATCCGAAACCACGTGAATAAGAACGCTTGTCTTTGCCCCAGTTTTGGAAACGAGGAATGTATAAACCATTCGGGCGATTTCCGAACATGTAATCTTTTTCAAAACCTTCGATCGTTGCACTTGCACCTGCACCTAAGTGGTGGTCCATGATGTTACGGCCTAATTGATCTGAATCATTACCTAAACCTGTTTGGTAACGGTTAGACTTTGAGTTCATTAAGATCGATGTAGAACCGATTGCACCAGCGTTTACGAAGATGATTTTTGCGAAATACTCTTTCGACTCCATGGTGTTTTGGTCGATGACACGAACACCTTTGGCCTTCTGCGTAGCCTCATCATAAATGATTTCAGCGGCGATTGCATTGTGAACCATCGTTAAACGACCTGTACGCATTGCTGCAGGTAAAGTCGCAGAAAGTGACGAGAAGTAAGCACCGTAAGGGCAACCACGCATACACTTGTTACGGTAGTTACAAGAAGAACGACCTAAATCTGTGTGTTGCTTGCCTGGCTTAGTCAAGTGAGCTACACGACCTACTGTCACTGGACGACCTAATTTCTTGTTCACGGCATTTTTGAAGTGAACCTCTGGCGCAGTCATCTGCATCGCAGGTAAGAAATCTGAATCCGGTAATACGTCTAAGCCTTCCGCTTGACCTGAGATACCAGCGAATTTCTCTACATACGAATACCAAGGAGCTAAATCATCATAGCCAATAGGCCAAGGAGTTCCGATGCCCTCTTTTTCGTTTGCTAAGAAATCCTCGCGGTTCCAACGGTAGGTTTGGCGACCCCATAATAAGGACTTTCCACCTGTGTGGTAAGCACGGATCCAATCGAATCCACCCTTTTTCTCGATGTAAGGATTTTGCTTATCGTTTTCGAACAAATAGCGGTGCTCTTCAGCCGGCGTATAGCCTGTACGCATACCTGCCCAATATTCTTCCGCCGCCATATTCGTAGGACGACCACGGTGATCAAACTCCCAAGGGTTTTTCATCGCTGTTTCGTATCCTTCGATGTGCTTGATCTCGCGACCACGCTCTAAAACGGCTACTTTTAAGCCTTTTTCTGTTAATTCTTTTGCAGCCCAACCTCCGGAGATACCTGATCCGATGACGATTGCGTCAAATGTTTGGCCTTTAATTGCATCTATATTCAGATTCATTTCTTTTCTAATTTATCAGATTAATACACGAAAGATTTTTGAGTCGGCTTCATATCCGTAATCAACTCAAATTTGCCAGGAACTGGCTCGTAAACGAAGGAAGCTTGAATTCCTTTCTCCGAAGTATAGTACCCTAAAAGCGTTAATTCTTTCATTAATCTCCAGAATGGAACGCCATTAGCACCCTCTAACGTGTCTTTGTCGATGTTATCACCCACTTTAATCTTCTTCTGAGAATAGCTTCTCATTAAATCTTTTGTGTTTGATTCTAATAAAGTCAACATCGCCACTTGACCAGCCGCTGGTTGTGCTAAGAAATTAGCTTTCGCTAAGTCGTTCACACCCTTTAAGAAGCTGTTGTGTTCTGGTTTTTTGTAGCAATCTTTTAACATCAGCTCGATGAAAGCGGGAACACCTGCATCGATAGCACCTGGCGTAGACGTTCTTGGAATAATATGTTCAGCGACAGCTGAGACGATTTGACGTTGCGCATCAGTTAAACTGAAATCCGCTGCAACGATGGAGCTATTGCCTTTTCTCACATCCATAGCCATTAGCGTAGGAGCCGTGAAAGCACCCCCTACTAACAACGCGATTTGAGAGATGGCATCTCTTCTTTTCATCATGAGTTTTATGTTAAATTGTTCTAGGTAATCGCCTAAAATGAGGCAGAAAACAAATTTAAACACAATCTTCATTATTCAAGGGCAAAATGTGATTTTTTTGCTAATTTTCTCACATGAATAAACGCACTTTCCTTAAAGCCTGCACACTTTTAGGGGTTTCGGCGCCTTGGTTTTCGTATGCCAAAACCCAAACCTCCACCTCACTCGCTTCAGACGAAGATTTTTGGGAGGGCATCCGGGCTGGCTATCGCCTGAAACCAGACTTTATTAACCTGGAAAATGGCTATTATAATATCACGCCGCAGGCCACTTTGGAAAAGTACATTCAGCATATCAGAGAAGTAAATTTGCAGGGAGCCTATTATATGCGCACCGTGCAGTTTGAAAATAAGAAACGAATCGCTGCGCGCGTTGCTCGTTTGGTCGGTTGTCCAGAAGACACCCTCGTTTTGACCCGAAATACGACCGAATCATTAGACACCATCATCAGCGGTTTTCCGTGGAAAGCAGGCGATGAGGCTATCTTTGCGATACAGGATTATGGGGCCATGCAGGACATGTTCAAGCAGGTGGCCCGCCGTCAGGGGATCGTTTTGAAAGTCATTTCCCTACCTAATAACCCGGCCTCAGATGACGAGATTGTGGATTTATATGCCAAAGCCATCACCGACAAAACCAAGCTCATCATGGTTTGTCACCTAGTCAACGTCACCGGCCAAATTAACCCTATCCGTAAAATCTGCGACATGGCACATGCCCGTGGGGTGGAAGTGATGGTGGACGGCGCCCATGCGGTCGCACAAATCGAGTTCAAAATTTCTGACCTGAATTGCGATTATTATGGAGCCAGTTTGCACAAGTGGCTGGCCGTTCCTCTAGGTGTAGGAATCTTGCATGTTAGAAAAGAAAAGATTGCCCAAATCTGGCCACTGATTGCGGAGGAGGGTGTTCCTTTGACGGATATTCGGCATTTGAATCACGTGGGAACGATACCCGTGCACACGGATTTAGCGGTCGATGATGCGATTGATTTTTATGAAAAGCTAGGCCCAGCTCGCAAAGAAGCACGCCTACGTTTCTTGCAAAATTATTGGACCACAAAGGTCCGCTCCATTCCTCGCGTTCGATTGCATCACCCAGCGGATCCCACGAAATCTTGTGCGATAGCAAACGTGGGAATCGAAGGAATTAAACCGTCGGTTTTAGCGGAACGCTTGTTGAAAGAATACAAAATCTATACCGTCGCGATCGATGGAGGAAATGTACACGGCTGCAGAATCACGCCTAATGTCTTCACCACGCTGAAAGAGCTCGACGTTTTAGTGAAAGCGATTAGCGAATTAGCAAGCTAACAGGGGATTTAACAGCAATGTCTTGATGTAAATCCTGCATCGCTGCACGCGGTCCTCTTCCTGGCTAGCCACCAAGATCATTTTACCTGATGGATCGAAAGTGAAATTGCGGGGGATTTTGGCTACGTTTTGGTGGAATACACGGGTTAATTTCCCGTCTTTTTCCACCTTGAATACCACCACTTGATTGCTCGAAATACGGTTTGAGGCTAAAAGCCATTTGCCATTCGGAGAGAGATGGATGTCTGCAGAACCTTTCACGCGCGCAGCCGAAGTGTCTGCCGGGATGCTTTGGATTTTCTCAAGTGCCGAGCCAGCGACCTTAAACACATCCACATCAGAGCTCAATTCATTCAATAAATAGGCGCGATCGCCTTTTGTGTTGAAACGAATGTGGCGCGGTCCGTTGCCGGGAGTAATGGCTATTTCTGTGTATTTTTCTGCGAGTAAACCATTCGCTAAAATGGCGTGCGCATAGATCTTATCCGAACCTAAATCAGTCACGAACAAGGTGTTTTGATCTGGAGAAAGGGCGACCATATGGGCGTGGGCGCTGTTTTGGCGGTCTTTATTGATGCTGGATCCAGTGTAGGCGATATATTGCGCTAATGGTTTCAATCGACCTGCTGTGGTCTGAAAAACACTCACACTACCTCCCGTATAGTTTGCTGTATAAACGGTCTTCGATTTCTCGCGGTACAAGACGAAACAAGGATGATCGCCTCGGCTTAGTTCCGTGTTGATCGGTACGTATTTCCCGTAGCGTAATTCGAAAGATGAAACGCCCGCTTTGCCGTCGCCCTCTTCCGAAACAGAGAACAAGTAATTGCCTGAAATCGCCTGATAAGAGGCTCCTGGGGTTGTCAGTGCATAGCTTTTCGTTGCCTTACCGGTTTTTGCATCCCAGTTGAAGACCTCGATGCCGGGGTTACCTTTGGACGTATACGAACCAATAATCAGTTGCGGAAGGAGTAAAATCGTGCTCAGGGTCATATGCTGGGAGGGATTAATTTGTAAACCACCGGGGTCACGATGCGGGATAGGAGGGTAGACGAGATGAGTCCACCAATCATCACGATCGCGAGGGGTGAAATTAAGGGGTTAGTAGAAATGGCGATGGGAATTAGACCACCTATCGCTGTCAATGTTGTCAGAATAATCGGCAAAAAGCGAACCTCTCCAGCTTCTTTTATCGCCTCTTCCATCGGCATTCCTTCGGATCTCAATTGGTTTGTAAAGTCCACTAACAAGATGGTATTCTTCACCTCGATTCCCGCTAAC
>JBEBBJ010000068.1:0-7827 GCA_041158445.1 Bacteroidota bacterium | reverse complement strand
TCCTATTCTCTCGTTTGGGATTGCCCAAGGTCGAAGAGAACGGACAATGGTTGAACTTTAATTTAGAAAAGAAGACGGTAAAAAATCAGGCCATTACGATGACGCCCAAAACGGTGCCTAATGTTGTGGGGATGAATTTAAGGGACGCCTTATTTGCCCTGGAAAATAAGGGGCTGAAAGTGCGCGCGAATGGATTTGGGACGGTGAAGAATCAGTCGATTCCTGCGGGTTCCCCAGCCGCTAAAAACAGATTAGTCTACATTCAATTGCAATAAAATGGCCCAAATTTCCTTATTCCCCGAAGTTGAAATCGCAAGTTTGTGCTTTGATTCACGCAAGGCTACTTCTGGTTCTGTGTTTTTTGCCATTCCCGGCACCCAGGTTGACGGACATTCGTTTTTGACTCAGGTATACGAGCAGGGATGCAAGCTTTGGGTGGTTGAAAAACAGCCTGCGGAGGTCCCTTCCGATGTTCAATGTGTTCAAGTGGAGGATTCGAATGCGGCTTTAGCGGAGGCTGCTGCTGAATTTTATGATCACCCGTCTAAGAAGTTGAAGCTTGTTGGTATTACAGGGACGAATGGAAAGACGACGACCGTTACCTTGCTTTTTGAATTATTCAAACGCCTGGGTCACCGTTGTGGTTTGATTTCGACGGTCGTGAATAAGATTGAGGATAAAATTATCCCTTCAACTCATACGACGCCGGATGCCCTTAGCCTGAATGCATTATTAGCCGATATGGTGGCAGCAGGATGTAGCCATGCTTTTATGGAGGTGAGTTCGCATGCGGTGGTGCAAAAACGCATTCGTGCAGTCAAATTTAGCGGGGCTATTTTTTCGAATATTACCCGCGATCACCTCGATTTCCACGAGACATTTGACGAATATATTAAGGCCAAAAAAGGATTTTTCGACGCCCTACCCGCCACAGCTTTCGCTCTAACGAATGTGGATGACAAGCGAGGAATGGTGATGTTGCAGAATACGTCGGCGAAGAAATACGGTTTTGGTTTACTGAATGCGGCTGACTTTAAAGCTAAAATCATTAGTAATGGAGTAGGTGGCTTGCAATTAGAAATCGATCACCAGCAAGTGCATGCGCAATTAATAGGCACCTTTAATGCCTATAATTTGCTCGGTATTTACGGGGCGGCTCTCCTGTTAGGTGAGGAGTCACATGAGGTTTTAGTGCAAATCTCTGCTTTAAAAACGGCCCCTGGAAGATTCGAGCAATTAGCAGGCTCTAATCAAAAAATGGGCATCGTCGATTATGCACACACGCCTGACGCTTTAGAAAATGTGTTAAAGACGATCCAAACGATTAAGGACAAGTCGCAACGCGTCATTACGGTTGTGGGATGTGGAGGAAATAGGGATGCGGGAAAGAGACCTATCATGGCGGAATTAGCGGCAAAGTATAGTGATGCGGTGGTGTTAACTTCTGATAATCCCCGCAAAGAAGATCCGGAATTGATTTTGGATCAAATGGAAGCCGGCGTTCCGGAGGCTTTAAAATCAAAAGTCCACCGCGTATCTGACAGAAAAGAAGGCATTTTTTATGCGGTCAGAGATTTAGCTTTGACGGGAGACATCATTTTAGTCGCTGGAAAAGGCCACGAAAACTACCAAGATATCCAAGGCGTGAAATACGACTTCGATGATAAAATAGTGCTAGGGGAGGCATTTGGCTAAGTTTGATTTCCCCACGTTTTTTTGCAATTTTAAAAATTAAAACCCTTTTGCATGCTGTATTACCTCTTTGAATACTTAGATAAGACCTTGAATATTCCAGGCGCCGGTGTATTTCAATACATCACTTTCCGCGCTTTTGCTGCGATTATTACGTCTTTGGGAATTGCGGCGATTTGGGGTAAGTCGGTGATTTATCGCCTGCAACGTTTGCAAATTGGAGAGGAAATACGCGACTTAGGTTTAGAGGGTCAAATGGCTAAAAAAGGCACTCCTACCATGGGAGGCTTCATTATTTTATTGTCTCTGTTAATTCCTACGCTGCTTTTTTCTAAAATCACGAATGTCTATATCGTACTTTTGGTTACCTCTGCCATCTGGTTAGGGGCGGTTGGATTTGCGGATGATTACATTAAAGTATTCAAGAAGAACAAGGAAGGTTTATCAGGAAAGTTTAAGGTGATAGGCCAAATCGGTTTAGGCATCATCGTAGGTTTAACCATGTACTTTAACCAACACATTAAGGTGCGCGAATTTGCCACTGATGGTACCTTTGTTGATCACAAATCTTTGTTAACGACGGTTCCTTTTATGAAGGATAACCAGTTTGATTACAACATGTTACTTCCGAGCTTTATCCCGGATGAATACGTTTGGATTGTCTATGTATTGGTGGTGATTTTCATCATTACGGCCGTTTCGAATGGAGCAAATATCACAGACGGTATTGATGGATTAGCGGCAGGAACGTCGGTGATTATCGGTATTGCCTTGGCTATTTTAGCCTATGTTTCGGGTAATAAAGTCATTTCTCAATACTTGAATGTTATGTTCATCCCGAATTCTGGAGAGCTCGCCGTCTTTTGTGCGGCCTTCGTAGGGGCGTGTATCGGATTCCTTTGGTATAATGCATATCCAGCCCAAGTTTTCATGGGAGATACCGGAAGTTTGATGTTAGGTGGAGTTATTGCCACGCTAGCGATTGTAATCCGTAAAGAGATGTTAATTCCTGTTTTATGCGGGATTTTCTTGATCGAGAATTTATCGGTCATCATTCAGGTGGCCTATTTTAAATATACGAAACGCAAATATGGGGAGGGACGTCGCGTCTTTTTGATGTCGCCACTTCACCACCATTTCCAAAAGAAAAATTACCACGAATCGAAGATCGTTATTCGCTTCTTGATCGTGGGAATCATCTTAGCCGTTTTATCATTAGTCACTTTAAAATTGCGTTAATCGCAAAGCCCGTTTTGAGTCAAATTACCTTATTTCCGCGTAGTACTTCCTTTTCTGAAATTATCCCGTTGCCGGCATCTAAGTCGGAAAGTAACCGAGCTTTGGTCATTAATGCCTTAGCTAAGGGCACTTTGGATAATCTTTCAAATTTAGCGGAGGCGCGCGATACCCAAACCATGATACGCTTGCTATCCGAGAATGGGCCGGAAGCGGACGTATTAGATGCGGGAACGACAATGCGTTTTTTGACGGCCTATTATGCCGTGACGGGTGCTGTAAAGAAGATGAACGGTACGCCGCGCATGTGCGAACGCCCGATTGGAATTTTGGTTGATGCTTTGCGCGCTCTGGGTGCAGATATCACGTATTTGAACAAGGAAGGCTATCCTCCTATGCAATTGAACGGTTTTGACTTTCAAGGAAACCGCGAGATTTCCATTCGAGGGGACGTCAGTTCTCAATTTATTTCAGCCATTTTAATGGTGGCCCCCTTATTGCCGGAGGGACTTAAATTACTGATTACAGGAGCGCTAGGATCGAAGCCTTATATCGAGATGACTTTGGCTCAAATGAAGCATTTCGGCATCGAAGCAAAAGCGGATTGGTCTACAGGAACGATTGAAATCCCTAAACAGGATTATCGTTTGCAGCCATTTGCGGTCGAATCAGATTGGTCAGGAGCGAGCTATTGGTATTCGATGGTGGCTTTATCCCCATTCGAAGATAGTTCCCTAGAATTGCTAGGCTTGAAAGAGGATTCCTTACAGGGGGATTCGGCGATTAAAGCCATCATGGAGCCTTTAGGGGTGAAAAGTACCTACACGGGGCGCGGTTATTTACTGACTAAAATTCCAGCACAGGATTCCTTGGCTTGGGACTTTACGGATTGTCCTGATTTAGCTCAAACCATCTGCGTT
Organism: Bacteroidota bacterium; assembly: GCA_041158445.1. Taxonomy (GTDB): domain Bacteria; phylum Bacteroidota; class Bacteroidia; order Cytophagales; family Spirosomataceae; genus Aquirufa. Next base: position 3,979 of record JBEBBJ010000068.1, on the reverse strand, counting down.
GTCGCTGCCGTGAAAAACATTCCTTTGACCTTAACGGGCTTAGAATCCTTGAAAGTAAAGGAAACAGATCGTGTGCTAGCCTTGCAAAATGAATTGAAGAAATTAGGTGCCACGTTAGTAGAAGTGGAAACGAATCACAAATATGAAGTTCGCGGTGATTTTGCGTCAATCTCTCGCATCGAACCTATCGAAACGTACGATGATCACCGAATGGCGATGGCCTTTGCGCCAGTGGCCATGCAAAAAGAAATTACCCTATTAGATCCTTCGGTGGTGAATAAAAGCTACCCTAGCTTCTGGAAACATATATCTATCCTATTAAACTCTGAACAATGAAAAAATTATTAACCTTAGCATTCAGTCTTTTGGCCTTTGCTGGAATGGCCCAAAAAACGATCCTTCACTGTGGATCATTAATCGATGTTAAAACACAAACTGTCTTGAAAAACCGCTCCATTGTGGTGGAGGGGAAGAAGATTGTATCTGTCTCTGAAGGATTTTTGACTCCGGCGAAAGGGGACGTGGTAATCAATTTGAAAGACCGTACGGTGATGCCGGGATTGATCGACTCACACGTGCATTTGGAATCGGAAACTAATCCAGGGGCTTATTTGGATCGCTTTGTAAAGAATCCAGGCGATGTGGCCTACCAGGCTCTAGTGTATGCGAAAAAGAATTTGATGGCCGGATTTACGACGGTACGTGACTTAGGCGGCACCCACGTGGTGATTAGCTTGCGCAATGCGATTAACAAAGGCCTAGTCGAAGGACCGCGTATTTTCACAGCGGGTGTAACGATCGGTACGACGGGTGGTCATGCAGATGATACAAATGGAATCAATGAAGCATTTAAAAAGGATTTAGGACCAGAAGATGGAGTTGTGAATGGTATTGCAGATGCAGCGAAAGCGGTTCGTCAGCGCTACAAGGAAGGCTCTGATTTGATTAAAATCACGGCTACTGGAGGTGTTTTAAGTTATGCCAAAGACGGTGCAGGTGCTCAATTCACCGATGAAGAGGTACGTACTATCGTTCAAACAGCGAAAGATTATGGCTTCAAAGTAGCCGCTCACGCTCACGGAAAAGAGGGAATGAAACGTGCCGTTTTAGGAGGTGTTTCTTCAATCGAACACGGAACATTCATGGATGAAGAAGTGATGGAATTGATGAAAAAGATGGGGACATACTACGTGCCTACGGTCATTGCAGGTCGTTCGGTGGCAGACTCTTCGAAGATCCCGAATTATTATCCGGAGATGGTAGCAAAGAAAGCGGCAGCTATTGGACCCATCATTCAAGGAACTTTTGGTAAAGCTTATAAGTCAGGCGTGAAGATTGCCTTCGGAACAGATGCTGGGGTTTTTGGCCACGGAAAGAATGGCTATGAATTTATCTTGATGAACGAAGCGGGTATGCCAGTATTAGAGGCAATTAAATCGGCTACCGTTAATGCGGCAGATTTATTAGGCCAAAGCGACTTAATCGGATCCATCGAGGCAGGTAAAGCGGCTGACATCATTGCCGTATCAGGAGATCCGGTAGCAGACGTGAAGCTAATGACGAAGGTAAACTTCGTGATGAAAGACGGAAAGGTTTACAAGAACTAGAAACGACCATAAATAAAAAGGGTCGGCTCGCATCTGCAAGCCGACCCTTTTTTATGTCTATTAGATTCTAGCGTAAAGCTGGAACTTGTTTTTTCAATAGTTCAAATCCTCCAAAGAATAATCCAGAGAACACGAATTGGCTTGCTAAAGTATTCTTCAAGAAAGGAATACCAGCGGCATAGCAATTGATTAACCCCGTTAAATCTCTGGTGTAGGTGTGATCAGGGGAAATCCAAGAATTAAAATTAGATATAAAGAAGAAGCCCATCACCGCAGCTAGGTTTGTTCCGACGAAACGAGCGGAACTTGAAGTTGCATTTTGGCCTAACAAGGCGATTAACGCGAAGGCTAGCATATGGTAACCATCAAAACCGAAGGAGAAACCCGGGAAAAAGGAATCATATAGGGTATTGTTTAAGATCAAATTCGATCCCCAAACCGCTAGTAAAGTCCAGGCAACTGCTTGTTTGCGATTTTGTAGATAAGCACCTACAAAAAGTGCCATAGAGGCCATAGGGGAGAAGTTCGCCCAACCCGGTCCAGCTAAAATCAATAAACGACTCGCGATAGCTAGTAAAATGAACGCGATAATGGTGGTATTTCTTTTTGTCATGTCCTGAATAAGGTATCCTACAAGAATATTTTTTCTCGAGGTCTAAATAATTTCCAAAGGTAAAACAAAAGCCGTAATTTTACCCATTGAATTCGAATTTATGTCTACATCACTTCCCAAAATCGGATTATTAGGCGGCGGCCAGCTAGGAAGAATGCTCCTACAAGCAGCAATCGACTTAGATTTGCAAATCGCCTGCCTTGATCCAGATCCAGAAGCATCTTGTCACACCTTGACGACCCAGTTTACGCAGGGCTCGTTCCAGGACTTTGATACGGTTTATGCTTTTGGGAAAAAATGTGATTTAGTCAGTATCGAAATTGAGCATGTCAACATCGAAGCGCTTGAACAATTAGAAGCAGAGGGAATTAAGGTCTATCCTCAACCTCATTTGCTTCGCATGATTCAAGACAAGCGTATCCAAAAGACCTTTTTCCAAACCCACGGTTTCCCAACTGCCGATTTCAGGTTAATCGAATCTGCAGACGAAATAGTGGCAAACGAGGATTTCTTACCCGCTTTTAACAAATTGGGTAAAGGAGGATACGATGGGAAAGGAGTACAATATATCGGTTCAGCTGCGGATGCTTCGAAGGGATTTACAGAACCCGGTTTATTAGAGAAGGCTATTGATTTCGATAAAGAATTAGCCGTTATTGTGGCGCGCAATCCGCAAGGGGAGATTAAAGCCTTTCCTGCTGTGGAGATGGTGTTTCATCCCGTCCATAACCTAGTCGAATTTTTAGTTTCACCAGCCGCCATTTCACGCGAGATTGAGCGAGAAGCAGAGAAGATTGCCGTTAGTCTAATCGATAAGATGGGATTAGTGGGCGTTTTAGCAGTGGAAATGTTTTTAACAAAGGACGGTAAAATCCTGATTAACGAAGTCGCTCCGAGACCGCATAATTCAGGTCATCAAACGATTCGAGCGAACGATACGTCACAATATGAGCAGCATTTGAGAGCGATTACGGGCCTTCCTTTGGGAGATACCTATGCTCATAGCTACTCAGGCATGTTGAATTTATTAGGCTCAGAAGGGTTTACAGGGCCTGCGAAATACGAAGGCTTAGATACTATTTTAGGTATTCCTGGCGTTCATCCGTTTTTATATGGAAAGAAAATAACGAAACCTTTTCGCAAGATGGGGCACATTACACTCGTAGCTGGCTCCCGTGAAGAGATCGAACAGAAAGCAGAATTAGTTAAACAAAGCATACGCGTTATCGCATAAATTAGATAGCTATGGTAGGAATTATTATGGGTAGCAGCTCAGATTTAGGAGTGATGCAAGAAGCCATTCAGGTTTGCAAGGATTTTGGTGTAGCTTATGAAGTGGACATCGTTTCTGCACACCGCACACCGGTAAAAATGATGACCTACGCTCAGCAAGCGAAGGCACGCGGTATTCAGGTAATCATCGCTGGAGCGGGTGGTGCGGCGCATTTACCAGGTATGATCGCTTCGGCGACTATTTTACCTGTGATCGGGGTTCCGGTGAAATCCTCTAATTCCATCGATGGATGGGATTCCGTATTATCTATTTTACAAATGCCAAATGGTGTTCCAGTAGCCACTGTAGCCTTGAATGCAGCCAAGAATGCCGGATTGTTAGCTGTACAAATGTTAGCGATTTCGGATGCTTCTTTGGCAGAAAAATACACGGCTTACAAAGCGGAATTAGAAGATAAAGTGGCTGAAATGAGCCAAGAAACAAAAGATAAATTCTCAAAATAATGAGCGAAAACGAAGAAAGCAG
>JBEBBJ010000067.1:0-7913 GCA_041158445.1 Bacteroidota bacterium | reverse complement strand
GGTTGCACGGTCAAAATTCCAAGTCTTCACCGCACCATAATTAGGCAACATAGGGGGACGAGCTGGTAATTCTTGACTTGCCCAAAGCGTAGTCAATCCTACCTTTTTCGCATTTGCAATTAAATCAGGGACAATAGCTTGATTATTTGAAGCATTCATTCCATCAGTTTTCGCACGAGCCATCACCTTCGCCGCAACAGCCGCCCCTAAATTTGCACCCGCAACTACATCCGAAGTCACATTGACCTTTGCCCATAGAGGTGCATTCTTAGCTTCCGCTAATTTGGCCGCTAAAAAAGGTCCTTCGCCAGGGAACATCGCAAGCAAAATCACATAACTCGCCTGCGCTACTACCGCATCTTCAGAAGGATAGGAAGGCATCGTTGAAATAGGTAATAAAGGCTTAATTGTCGCATCTAGCACGTAAGGCGCCTGGCGATTGTACTGGTATTTGTACTTCCAAGCACTAACCAGCGCATCGTATTGTGCCACAGATAAATAAGCTAAAGCTCTAGCCGTATAAGGAGGATTCGCAAAAGGGTATTTAGGATCTGCCAAAGGATCCGCCGCATTAGGCACCGGATAAACACCCGCTGCATTCGCCGCAGGAGGAATATTGTATCGCGCAGCTAATTCCCGCGCAATTTCATTCCAACGCAAAACCGCACCGGCACCCCAATACTGAACCGCTGTTTTTTGATCCGCTGTAATTTCTAGGGCCTTAACGGAATCAACTTCTTTTTTATACGCCGCATCTGAATTTAATGCCGGTACCGCCACTTCCGCAGAACTAGTTAAAACAAAGGTTTTCCAATTTCCGGCTGTTTCATCTACCTTGGCTGGAGCATAAGGTTCAATAACAGATTCCAACACAGATTTATCGCATGACCACACCGTGATCAAGACAAACAAACTAAGTATATATTTCATTCTAATTAATTTTAAATTGATACAATACCCCTACTGAAATAGAGGTGCTTTGACCCACATTTTGGCCATCGACTACATAAGCAACTCGCGCGTTGACACCGATCTTCTTGGGCTGGTATTTACCATAAATACCCACCGTAGTCATCGTCATATCATTCGTCAAGAAGGGCATGTCATTTCGACGAATATCATCTCCTTTCGTACACGAGAAGTGCTCAGCAAACAATTCGAGTTGATTATCTTTCTTTAGATAGCCCAAACGAAAGGCCGCATCAAAGGCATCCGGAACTGGAACCTGATTTGAATTATATAATCTGCTACCACCTAAAAAGGAATCACGATCGGTTTTCACCTTACCTCTTGCTTGATAGGCAATAGAGCTATTTACATAGAGATGCTTTGGCAAAGCATACGAAAGCATACCACGCAACATGGCCGCCTTCGTTCCTAAACCTATCGACATCGGCATAAAATCAGGTACATAATTAGTCACCGGTGTACTCAATCCAACCACCGCATGTGCTGTTATGCCTTTGAATGCCTTGCTTTTTACTTTGACAAAAAGCGAGGCATCTTGAAAACCTTGCTGACCCATCAAGTTACCCTGACTAGCATTCGTTTTCACATAGGGAACCATGGCGATTACATTGATATCACGCGTTATACCGTAAGCCATCATCGCCGTTGCGGATTCCGTGCTTAGACGTCCTAAATTCGGATTATCCCGCTTTAGGTTATTTTCCCAGTAATTTGTCCAGGAGCTATTCCCATAAATTAGGGCGCCGCAGGCTAATTTTTTGTTCATATAGATCGCGTCATGAGGCATTTGAGCCTTTAATTCGACGAAACCTAGCAAACAAAATAAAAGAGTAATACACTTTTTCATTTGCTTAATTTTAAAAATACACGATGTCCTGGGACAGATTTGTCCTAGGCTACAAGGGAATTAAAAATTAAGCTTGCCGTGGCGGCGAGAAAAATGCAGACGAGAAGTCTTGAGTGGGTAAAATTGGATGACTGATTGCTTCTTTAGCAGTAGGCCAATCTAAAATATAAAATACCCAACCAGATGACTGAGCACAATATTCTTTCACTAAGGTATTAATTAATTTCGTTTTAGCTGGAGTAGAACCAGGCTCATCTGTTAGATGCTCATTTACCTGCTCGGCTAAATCAAAGAAGTTTTCGCGCGCATTCCGGTCTTTCACCATGACCGTTACCAAAGTGTCATTTTCCACCTTACGCGACTTCATTTCATAGAATTCATCCCCTTGGCGAACAGATCCATCTACTTCTTCAGCAGATACCCAATCTGTTTGATAAGGCAAATTGATCGGGATTTTAACGACAACCGTTTCTTCCGTTTCCGGATCGATGGCCACCGTATTCCCATCCGAAAGATACTGCAACGCGAAACCGCCTGCTTGGTAGAGCAGCACAGAGAATAGCATTATGGCAAGTATTTTCTTCATTCTAGGGTAAAAATAGGCTATTTTTCAATAACAGTGCCTAATTCTTGGGAAATATTTTTTTGAATTTCTTTCAAACGGAGGAATTCTAATAAGACGCCATCCATCTCCTGAGAGTCAGCTTGCAAGGAATCCAATTTAGAAAGTACCTCCTGTAAATGCTGATCATTATATACTTTACGTAGACGTAACACATTTTTATAGGCCAAATCCTCCAACATCTCCTCATCCGTATTCACGCGAATTTCGTGCTTATCCTTCCATTCGGAAGATACGGAATGCTTATCAGACGAGATATTAATAGAGAAAGATTGAATTTCCTCATCTGCATGATGTAAGAAGAAATCCGGCTTAGGTGCACGCTGAGCCGCAAATTCTTGCTTGCAAAGGTCCAAAATGCGAATAAAAAGCGGGGTTTGAAAAACGGTCCCCTCCAGTTCATCTATTAAATAATGAACCACCGTTAAGCCTGGCGCTTGTGTTGGATTAATTTCCAAATGACCATAATTAATCATCAAGCGCACACATTCTAATTCTTGGTAATAGGCTAAATTTTGAACTTCAACCGTCTGATCACCCTGAACGGGTTCGATAAGGTCTCTTACCTCCGCATATTGCTGCGCGGAAATCTGCTGAGGCTCATTTGAAGCCCCTTTCATTTTCTTTAACTGAATCTTATTTAATTCAGCCAGCAAGACATCTTCATCCATCCGCATCATGGAGGCGGTCTTTTGAATGAATAAGCTACGCTGAATCGCATCTGGTATTTTGGAAATGGATTGCACCATTTCTTTAATCATCTCTGCTTTCTTGAAGGGATCGTCTCCCGCTTCCTCTTTGAAAAGATTCGCTTGAAATGAGATGACGTCTTTTGCCTCTTTCTTGATATAGTCAATAAAGGCCTCAGAACCGATTTTCCGAACGAAGGAATCCGGGTCATTCCCCTCTGGGAATACCACTAAATTTACTTGTAAGCCTTCTTCAAGAATCAAATCCATTCCACGCAATGCGGCCTTGATACCTGCCGAATCACCGTCATACAATACAGTAACATGCTGAGTGAATCGACCGATTAACTTGATTTGCTCGATGGTCAATGAGGTCCCTGATGAAGCCACCACGTTTTTTATGCCTGCTTGGTGCAGGGAAATTACGTCGGTATAGCCTTCAACTAAATAACAAACATCTTTAGCCCGGATCTCATTCTTTGCTTGTGAGATACCATATAAAGTGGCCGACTTATGGTAGACTTCCGTTTCAGGAGAATTCAGGTATTTTGCCTGGTTCTTCGCATCGTTACGAAGGATACGAGCCCCAAAAGCGATGATTTTTCCCGACACATTGTGGATCGGGAATATCACCCGGTTACGGAATCGGTCATAGACTTTTCCGTCGTCATTTTTCTGTGTGACTAGACCCGCTTTTTCAATGATTTCTTGCGAGAAGCCTTGTTTCAAAGCCGATTTCAAAAAGGCATCCCAAGCTTCCGGGCTGTAGCCTAAATCAAAGGATTGTAGGGTTGCATCTGAGAAGCCACGTTCCTTGAAATAAGGAAGGGCGATGGACTTACCTTCGTCCGTATCGTATAATTGCTTTTTGAAAAATTCCTTCGCGTATTCGAGGATGATGAGTAAACTTTCGCGCTCGTTTTGACGAACGAGCTGATCGTCAGTCATTTCCTCTTCCTGGATATCGATGCCGTATTTTTTGGCCAAATGACGTAAGGCCTCGCCATATCCCAAACCTTCCATATCCATGACAAAACGCACAGAATCTCCAGCCTTACCACAACCAAAACATTTGTAGATTCCCTTCGCAGGTGAAATAGAGAAAGAAGGCGTTTTCTCGCCGTGAAAAGGACAACACGCCCAATAATTAGCGCCTTTTTTCTTAATAGTTACATAATCCCCGATGACGTCTGCCACCGCAGCCGTTTGCTTTATTCGCTCGACGGTTTCGGGATCAATACGCATATTACAATAATAAACCAGCTAGGGTTGCAGATAGGTATGAAGCTAAAGTACCCGCGATTAAGGCTTTAAATCCTAATTTAGCTAAGTCGGAACGACGGGAAGGAGCTAATTCGCCGATACCCCCAATTTGGATAGCTACCGAAGAAAAATTAGCAAAACCACAAAGCGCAAAACTTGTAATGGCAATTGTTTTAGGGTCTAAAGTCGCCTTCAAGTGAACCATATCAAGATAAGCCACGAATTCATTTACGACCATTTTCTTACCCATTAAGGCACCCGCCACTTCAATATCTTGGGCAGGAACACCCATAGCGAAAGCAAATACAGAGAATAACTTGCCTAAAATCGTATTCATCGATAGTTCTGGATAATTCACCCAAGCACCGATATGGCCTAAGCCTAAGTCAACTAAAGCAATTAAGGCAATAAATCCGATTAACATCGCGATGACATTCAAACCTACTTTCAACCCCTCACTCGCACCCGCCGCGATTGCATCCACTAAATTCGCATGCGTTTTAGACAATTCTAATTTCACTTCGCCTTCGGTTTCAGACTTCTCCGTTTCAGGGAACATGATTTTAGAGATAACTAAAGCACCTGGCGCTGCCATTAAACTAGCCGCTAATAAATACGCCGCTGGAACACCTAGCGAGATATAAACGGCCATAACACCACCTGCGATGCAGGCGAAAGAACCAGTCATCGAAGCCATCAGCTCCGAATTTGTCATATTTTTCAGATAAGGCTTGATCATAATTTGCGCCTCTACTTGGCCTACGAAGGTAGATGCCACATTTGAAAGTGCTTCTGCCCCACTCACACCCATTAACCAGTGTACGCCTTTACCCATAAAAGAAACGACACGCTGAAGAATGCCTAGGTGGTAGAACATATTCACTAAAACAGCCACAAAAATGATTGTAGGAACTACTTTAAAGAAGAAAATATAATCGTTACCTGGACCAAAAGCCTTGATCATCAAATCACGATTCACCAGCGAACCGAACACAAATTGTGCCCCTTTGTCCGCTTGACCTAACAAGGTATTGATGGAATCACCTAACCACTGGAAGAGGTTTTGGCCTACTTCAGTCTTCAAGATAAAGACCGCTAACAACACTTGTAACAAAAGACCTACGCCTACTGTCCGGTAATTAATTGCTTTACGGTTATTTGACATTAAAAATGCTACCCCTAAAATCAATACGATACCGAGTAACCCTGTAAATCTTTCCATTATGCTGTTGTTGGTGTAATTCGCCTATTTTTTTTCGAGGCTAATTGTAAATTTATCAAATGCTAAGCCCTCAACCAAATCCTCTTCTTTGATTTCGTAAAATTTCGTGTGGATATCAAATGGTTCATCACTCTCAATTTTCCAATAAGTCCCATCCTCCTGCATTTCATAGGAGTTTTTGGTGTCTCGTAGATTCCAATCCAAGATGGTGATGGCCAGATTTTTAGACCGGGTATTCACTAGTTCAAAGAGTGATTCAATACGTCTGTCAAAGCTTCGCACCATCACATCCGCACTTCCTCCATAAATTTTCGCATTACCCGCATTATGGAAGTAATAAAGACGTGTATGCTCTAAATACTCCCCTACGATTGATTTAATGAAGATATTCTCTGATAAACCCTTGCGCTGTGGACGTAGGCAACAGATACCGCGAACGATCAATAAAACGGGCAAACCAGCTTGAGAAGCCTTATAAAGCGCATCCATCGTTTTCAAATCTTGCAAGGAATTGATCTTCCAGCAAATTCCGGAAGGTAAGCCTGCCTGGTGATTCTTCACCTCATTCTCAATCATTTCAATTAAACGGTTTCGCATATCGCGTGGAGCCGTAATTAAATGCTCGTAATGCGTGGGCATCGAGTGCCCCGTTATTACATTGAAGAACTCTGAAATATCTTGAGTAATACGTGTATCCGTCGTTAAAAGACCAATATCAGTATATAATTTAGCCGTATCCTCATTGTAATTTCCAGAGGAAAGGTGGGCATAACTTACCACATGATTTCCTTCATTTCGAATAACTTGAAGTAATTTTGTATGGGTTTTTAAACCTGGAATACCATAAATCACAAAGCAACCTGCCTTTTGCAATTTAGTCGCTTCTTTAATATTGTTTTCCTCATCAAAACGCGCTTTCACTTCAAACAAAACAGAAACGTGTTTTCCTTGTTCCGCAGCACGCAATAAGGCACTCGCAATTCGCGAATTTTTCGAAATACGATATAACGTAATCTTAATCGCTAATACCTTCGGATCTTCCGCCGCCTGTTCTAACAATTGAATAACCGGCTCGAAATTATTATAGGGATGGTGTAGTAAAATATCCCCCCGTTTAATGGTATCAAAAATATCATCAATCACCACCGACTTAAGTCCTAATGCTGGAACCACTGATGGATTAACCGCTAATTGAGTTTTAAATTCGGAGTGTTTTAATATCTGCCAAAAACACGTAAAATCAAGAATCGAATTCTTAACAAAAATATCAGAACGCTCTAAATTCCAGCGCTTTAACATCTCAGTTAACAAGAATTCCGAATGGAATTTCTCCACTTCTACCCGTGTCACTCGACCCAAACGGCGGTCTTTAATCTTCTTCTTCACCTCATCCACGAAATCCGTATCCGAATCCTCGTGTTCCACTAAATCAAAATCTCCATTCCGCGTAATTCGGAATAAAGTCGTTGATTCAATCTCCACATTGCGGTACAAAATCTGTAAGTGATGGCGAATAATTTCTTCAATCGGGATAAACAACACTTTATCCTCACGCTCGATTACATGGAAACGCTTTAAATTCAAAGGAATTTGAACAAAAGAGATCTTCTGCTCCTTCTCATTTCTCGTTTTCTTTTTATCCGAAACCCCTAGCGTCACTACCCCAAAAATCAAGGTCTTCGCCAATAAACTCGGGAATGTATGCGTATGATCAAAGACCATTGGGGTCAACATCGGATAAATCGTCCGCTGAAAATAGGTCGCTACCTCTTCCTTTTCCTCCTCTTCTAAATCATCCAAACAAGCTAATAAAAGTCCATTCTCCGGAAACAAGGGCAAAATCTCTTCCATGAAAAGACGGTGCTTTTCTTGGGTAAATTCCTGCGCTTGATCAATAATGGCTTGTTTAAATGGTACCTCCCGAAGGCCACAATAATCCGTCCGCTCTTTTCCTAAATCAATGTAATTATACAAAGAACCCATTCGGATGGTAAAAAACTCATCCAAGTTAGAGGCCGTAATGGCTAAAAACTTCAAGCGATCAAATAAGGATTTAGATGAATCCCTAGCCTGGTCTAGCACACGCTCATCAAATTTCAACCAAGATAAATCCCGAGAAATGAACTTCGCCTTGGCAATGGTGTCATTCGACTTTTGGGTCGATTTGTCCACCTTGCGATTTTGCTCCCTGGGAGCCATCAGATTAATCTTCCAATTCGTAGGCGTAAGTAAAGACAAAAGATTCCCGGTAAGGGAATCTTTTGTCTCATCGTGTTTCAGTATTTTATCTAATTCACTCAT
>JBEBBJ010000066.1:0-10477 GCA_041158445.1 Bacteroidota bacterium | reverse complement strand
TTAGGATTATCTAACCGTCCTCAATACGGTGGTCGTCACGTGGTAGCAGAAACGGAATTGAATGAAAACTTCTTCCGTAGAAATCTATTAGGTGGTCGTGCGTATGGCGAGATTTCTTTCTTGAAGGATTTCAAATTCACGAATAACGTGGGTGTGGATATCACGAATGCGAATTCGATTGTGTTTGGTAACCCTGAAATCGGTGACGGTGCGCCAGCAGGTCGTGCGTCTAATACTTTTGAGAATATTACGAATTACAACTTATCGCAGTTGTTAACATATAACCATTCTTTTGGAAAGCATACAGTAGATGCCCTTGTGGGTCACGAGAACTATAACCTAGTAAGTAATAGCTTAGATGGTTCACGTTCACAGCAAATCTTAGATGGTAACTACGAGTTGATCAACTTTACAACAACCACGAACTTAACCTCTCAATATGATATGCGTCGTGTGGAAGGTTATTTCTCTCGTTTGAACTACGATTATGATTCGAAATATTTTGTATCGTTCTCTGCACGTCGTGACGGTTCTTCTAAGTTCTACCAAGACAAGCGTTGGGGTACATTCTACTCAGCATCAGCTGCTTGGCGTTTAGATCAAGAAGATTTCATAAAGGAGTTAACGTTCATCGATAACTTGAAATTAAGAAGTTCATGGGGCCAAACAGGTAACGACGGTGGTATCAGCAACTATGCTTGGCAGCCATTGTATGCTTTAGGTTGGAATAATGCCACAGAGCCAGGTATTTTGCAATCATCTTTAGGTTCAAAAAGCTTAGAGTGGGAGACGAATACGTCATTTGATGTGGCTTTAGAGTTCGGTTTATTCAAAAACAGAATCTCTGGTACGGTGGAATATTTCGATCGTCAGTCGACTAACTTGATCTTTGCAGTGCCTCTTCCATTATCCGTAGGTATTGGTACAGAGACGCGTAACATCGGTTCTATGTACAACAGAGGTATCGAGCTTCAGTTAAGTGCGGACCTTGTTAGAACGAAAGACTTTACTTGGAATGTGGACTTGAACGCGACTCGTTTAGAGAATAAAATCACGAAGATGCCTGCAGAAAGCAAGGAAATCATCGATGGTACGAAGAAACTAGCTGAAGGTCGTTCTTTATATGATTATTGGTTGCGTGAGTACAAAGGAGTTAACCCAGAAACGGGGGTAGCTGAGTACCGTGCTATTTCTTATGTGGCTTCTAACTCTAGAATCACAGCGAATGGAGATACGTTGACGAATAATATTGCGAATGCAAGATATGCTTACAATGGCACTTCTATCCCAGATTTAACGGGTTCAGTGAATACTTCATTACGTTATAAGGGATTCTCTTTATCTGCTTTGATGGTATATCAATTAGGTGGTAAGATTTATGATGCAGCTTATGCTGGTTTAATGGGTGCAGGATACCATAATGCGAAACACGTGGATATTCTGAAGCGTTGGGTGAATCCAGGTGATATTACAGATGTTCCTCGTATGGATAATGGTCGTACAGCTGATTTTGATGCGGCATCTGATCGTTGGTTAATCGATGGAAGTTTCTTAAATATTCGTACGGTGACTTTATCGTATCGTTTACCTAGAAACCTATTGTCTAAATTAAAAATTGATAATGGACAGGTATATGTCAGTGGTGAAAACTTCTTGATGTTATCTCGTCGTAGTGGTATGAACGTTCAACAAAACTTTGGTGGAACGACTAGCAACGTGTACAGCCCTGCGAAATCATTAGTATTAGGTGTTTCATTCTCTTTATAATATTTGAATCATGAAAAATAAATATGTAGTTTACTTTTCGCTTGTATTCGCATTACTATTTACTTCTTGCGAAGAAGCTTATTTAGATACTACGCCTACGGCTAGTATTGATGCAGGGTCGGCTTATGCTACAACAAAGAATGCGGCATCAGCTATTAACGGTATTTACCGTTCGTTTATCGTTCGTTACTTAAGTTCCCAAGGTCACTCTGGTCATCCAGCAATGATGATCATTTTAGATCACATGGGTGAGGATATGATCATTGGAACTACAGCAGCGTCATGGCACCAAAACGAAACACGTTGGGTGGCACACCGCTCTGACGTGAACACGATGGTTCAATTTCCATATGAGATGTACTACCGCATCATCGGTAATGCGAACATTGGAATTGCGAACATTGATAAGGCAGTAGGTCCAGCAGCTGAACGTAATGCATTAAAAGGAGAGGCTTTAGCACTACGTGCTTTTGGTTATTTCAACTTAGTTCAATTATACGGAAAGCGTTACGATGCGACGGCTAAGCCAAACACGCAATTAGGTGTGCCATTGGTATTAGAACCTACTACAGAAGGTAAGCCACGTAATACAGTAGAGGAAGTTTATACGCAGATTAACAAGGATTTAGCCGAAGCGGCTACTTTATTGACGACATCTCGTTTAAATAAATCCCACATTAACTTGAGCGTAGTAAAAGGTTTGCAAGCACGTGTGGCTTTAGTTCAGCAAGATTGGACGAATGCAGCAAAGTTTGCAGCTGAAGCGCGTGCAGGGTATGCACCTATGACACAGACTCAATACCAAGATGGATTCCAAGATATTGCGAATTCAGAATGGATGTGGGGCTTTGATCACTTAGAAGATCAAACGGAATATTTTGGTGGATATCACTCATACATTTCTTGTAACTACAACTCTACTGTAATTAGAACGTACCCTAAGGTTATTAATAGCTTATTGTACAAGCAAATTCCAGCAACAGACGTAAGAGCTAAAATGTGGGTTGAAACACCTACTGCTGCGAATTCAATTGTTCCTCCAGGGGGTGTTCGTCCTAAATTCCTGAATCAGAAATTTAGATTACCGGGCACACCATCTACTTCAGCTATGGGAGATGTTCCTTATATGCGTGCAGCTGAGATGTATTTAATTGAAGCAGAGGCAAAAGCTCGTTTAAACGATGCTGCAGGTGCTTCGCAAGTATTGTTTGACTTAGTAAAAACACGTGACGCTAGTTATGTGAAGTCAACTAAAACGGGTGTTGCTTTAATTGATGAAATTTTAGTTCAACGCCGTGTAGAGCTTTGGGGTGAGGGACATCGTTTCTTAGACTTGAAGCGTACAAATGCAGCCTTAAATAGAAATGGTACGAATGCGATTGCATCGGTTGCCTTGTTATTTGATGTAGCACCAGGTGATGTACGTTGGGAGTTCTTAATCCCACGTCGTGAGATTAACGCAAATCCAGCGATCGTACAGAATCCGTTATAATTATTTTTGTAAATTAAAGGTGGCTTAGCGATAGGCCACCTTTTTTTGTTTAACTCACGACTATGAAAAAATCGATCTTAATTGCGGCGCTCAGCGTCTTGTCTTTTTCACCCTCCTTTGCTCAGGATGATGCCTATCAGTTGCCTCCTAAGGCCATAGCGGATTTAGTTTTAGCGAAACCAACGCCTTTAGTTCGTATCGATTCGAAGGCGGAGATTCTTTTATTGTTAGGCCGTAATTCCTATCCGACTGTGGAGGAATTAGGTCAGCCGGAGATGAAGATTGCGGGTCTTCGTTTGAACCCCTTGAACTTTTCACCCTCTCGCCAAAGTCCCATCAGCAGCATTACCTTGCAATCGATTCGCACGGGTGTGAAAATGGAAATTGCGGGATTGCCGAAAAACCTAGCGGCTGGTTCTATTGCTTGGAATCCTTCCGAAACGAAAATTGCCTTTGCACAAACGGAGGTGAATGGTGTCGATTTATATGTAATCGACATCGCTACTAAAAAAGCATCCCGCGTGAATTCTGCTCCACTGAATCAGGTAGTAGGAAATGCATTCACTTGGGTGGACGATCAAACCATTTTATACAAGGTGACGACTCACGATGCAGCAGGTGCTCCTAAGCGCCCTATTACGCCTAAAGGACCCACGATTCAGCAGAATGTGGGGAAAGCAGCACCTCGTCCAACCTACCAGGATTTAATTAAATCCCCGTATGATGAGAGTTTGTTTGCCTATTATGCGGAGTCCCAATTAGTGCTGTATAAAAACGGAGTAAACAAGAAAATAGGGGAGCCTGCTTTGTATAATGCCCTCCAATTATCTCCGGACCGTCGCTATATTATGACACGTACCATTGCGAAACCTTTCTCGTATGCAGTACCTGCCTATGGATTTCCCACGACTGTCAGCGTACTCGATTTAACGGGTAAATTGGTGAAAGAAGTGGCTAAATTACCTTCTGCTGAGAGCGCTCCAGCGGGTAATGATAACGTGCAAAATGTGCCTAGAGGTTTCGAATGGCGCGATGATGAGCCTGCTTCATTGGTTTACGCGATGCCTTTAGACAGTGGATTCATCAAAAAGCAAGTCGAATTCCACGATGCGGTGTATTCACTATCCGCTCCTTTTACGCAAGAAGCGAAGCAATTGTTTAAGACCAAAACCCGTTTTGCCGGAGTTACCTGGGGAAATGCAAAATTGGCTTTAGTAACGGAGGTTTTACGTGGTAAGCAGACATCTAAAGTGAGTGCTTATTCGTCAGTGGATGGATCTCTCGAATTATTGTATGAGCGTAATCTAACGGATGCTTACAAAAATCCAGGAAGTCCCGTTTTGACGAAAAATACCTTCGGGCGCGAGGTGATTCAATTGACGGATGGAGGAACTAAAATTTTGATGAATAATCCGGTGGGTTCTTCTGATCAGGGTGATCTTCCCTTTATCTCGAAATTTGATTTAGCGACGAAGAAGAATGAGATTATTTGGCGCGCGAAACCGGGTTATTTTGAGCAAGTGGAAGAGGTAATTGATGCCGATAAATTAGTCGTTTTAAG
Organism: Bacteroidota bacterium; assembly: GCA_041158445.1. Classification (GTDB taxonomy): domain Bacteria; phylum Bacteroidota; class Bacteroidia; order Cytophagales; family Spirosomataceae; genus Aquirufa. Next base: position 5,657 of record JBEBBJ010000066.1, on the reverse strand, counting down.
TAGAAAGGAATCTCAAACGGAGGTACCTAATTATTTCATCAAGAATATATTAAATCCTGCTTTGGATAAAGCATTGACTCAATTTGAGAATCCTTATCCTAATTTAGTGGGGATCACAAAAGAGAAAATCAAATACAAGCGTGCGGATGGCGTAGACTTAACAGGTGATTTATATCTGCCAAAGGGCTACAACAAGGAAAAAGATGGTCCACTTCCTGTCTTGATTTGGGCTTATCCACGTGAATTTAATTCAGCTGCAGATGCGGCTCAAATTCGTGGTAGCAAGGATCGCTTTACCACTTTAAGCTGGGCTTCGCCTATCTATTATGCGACGCAGGGCTATGCGATTTTAGATAATGCGGAGATGCCAATCGTTTCTACGGATGCCTCGAAAAAGCCGAATGACAACTTTGTCGATCAATTGCGTTTAAATGCATCTGCAGCGATTGATCATTTGGTTTCTCTAGGTGTGGGCGATCGCAAGCGTATGGCCGTGGGTGGCCACAGTTATGGTGCGTTTATGACGGCGAATTTATTAGCACACACGGATTTGTTTAAAGCTGGAATCGCACGTAGTGGGGCTTATAACCGTACCTTGACTCCTTTTGGTTTCCAAAACGAGGACCGTACCTACTGGCAAGCTCCTCAATTATACTACGAGATGAGTCCATTCAGCTATGCGGATAAAATCAAAGAACCGATTTTATTAGTACACGGCGAGCAGGACGACAACACAGGTACTTTCCCTATCAACTCAGAGCGTTTATATGCTGCTTTGAAAGGAAACGGAGGAACCACGCGTTTTGTCTACTTGCCTTATGAAGCACACAGCTATAGAGGAAAAGAAAACGTGTTGCACTTGCTTTGGGAGCAATTCCAATGGTTAGAAAAATACGTGAAATAACGGAAGTGTAGAAAAAAAAAGGCGACCCGCAGGGTCGCCTCTTTTTTGTTGAGCAGAATCTATACTCTCTACTCTATTATCTCTACTCTAGAGATTACCAAATCTTAATCCGATCTTCTGGCTTCTTATACAACTTGTCGCCTGGTTTCACATCAAATGCCTTGTACCACGCATCCATATTCACTGGAGCACCGATAGTACGGTATTGACCAGGTGAGTGAGGATCTGTTAATACTTGTTGAGCTTCTGTTTCTGGAAGAGATGAACCTCTCCAAACCTGTGCCCATGCTAAGAAGAAACGTTGATCAGGAGTAAATCCGTCAATTTTCTTGGTAGACTTACCTTGCTTCGTCATTTTGAATGCCTCGTAAGCCATGTTCAAACCACCTAAGTCACCGATGTTTTCGCCCATCGTCAATTTACCGTTCACGTGGATCGTATCTTGAACTGTATAGGCATCGAATTGCTTGCCTAAAAGCTCCGTTCTAGCCTTGAATTTCGCTAAATCGTCTTTTGTCCACCAGTTGCGTAAGGTTCCATCTTTATCGTATTGGCTACCTGAATCGTCGAATCCGTGTGACATTTCGTGACCGATTACGGCTCCGATTCCACCATAGTTGATCGCGTCGTCTGCGTCAGCTGCGAAGAAAGGGAATTGCAAGATACCTGCTGGGAAAACAATTTCGTTCATTACTGGGCTGTAATACGCGTTCACCGTTGGCGGCGTCATTCCCCATTTGCTTCTGTCTACTGGTTTGCCTAATTGAGCTAAGTTTTCTTGGAAGCCCCAAGCGCCTGCGCGACGGATGTTGCCATAGTATTCTGTAGCTGAGATTTCTAATCCATCGTAGTTTTTCCACTTGTCAGGATATCCGATTTTAGGCGTGAAGGCATTTAATTTTGCCAAAGCCTTCTCTTTCGTCTCCGCGCTCATCCAATCTAATTTGTTAATGCGTACGGCAAAAGCTTTACGCAGGTTAGCAACTAATTCTACCATTCTCGCTTTCGCTTCTGGCTTGAAATATTTAGCTACATACAATTGACCTAATAATTCGCCTAAAGTTCCGTCTGTCATAGAAGACATGCGTTGCCATCTTGGTGCCTGAACTTTTTGGCCTGATAATACTTGTGAATAAGCGAAACTTGCTTTCACGAAAGGAGAGCTCAAATAACTAGCGCTGCTACGTAATACATTCCAAGCTAAATAGGTCTTCCAAGTCTCTACTGGCGTCTCGATTAACATTTTGTTAGCTGCCTCGAAGAATTTAGGAGCACCTACTAAAATAGAATCAGGAGCCGTTGTTCCAAAATCTTGGAAAGTCAAAGCCCAGTTAAACGCTGGAGTCTTTTGGTTGAACTCCGCAAACGCAAACTTATTATAGGTTTTATAAGGATCACGCATCTCAACACGCGCCATTTGAGCCTCAGCTAATTTCTTCTCTAATTGGAAAACCGTCTCCGCATTTGCCTTTGCTTGTGCCTCTGGTGTTCCCGTTAAAGTAAATAACGTTGCTACGTATTTCTTGAATGCCTCTTGGATTTTCAAACTACGCGCATCATTTTTTAAATAATAGTCACGATCAGGAAGCGATGTTCCGCCTTGTCCTAATTGAGGTACCATTTTCTCCACATTCTTGCGGTCTTGACCGATGTAGAATCCGAATAAAGGGGAAGCAATACCTGAAGAACGCAAGCGAGCGATTTCAGTTACCACTTGGGACTTGAATTTTAATCCTGCGATGTGTTGTAAATCGGCTTGAATAGGAGTGTAGCCTAATTTTTCGATGGCCAAACTGTCCATAGCCGCTGCATAGAAATCAGCTACTCTTCTTTCTGGAGAACCTGCTGGAGCTTTCGTTCCTTTGGTCTCATCTAAGATTGTTTTAATCGCATTGATATTGAAATCGCGCAATTGGTTGAAAGCACCCCAGCGTGTTTCTTTGGCAGGGATTGGATTCTTTCTAACCCAGGGACCATTCGAATATTCCACGAAATCGTCTCCCGCTTTCACGCTCAAATTCATGTTATCGCGATCAATAAATTTACCCGGTTTTTCCTGGGCATACAGGCTGCCACCGAAGAGGAGCGAACCTGCCATAAGTAATTGGTAGTATTTATTTTTCATTATTTTTCATTTGAAAAAGGTTGATGTGACATTAAATTAATTAATTTAATGTATCTAAACTACCTATATGAAAAAATTGTTAAAATTCTTGACCTGCTTTCTGGTTTTAGGCTTCTCAGTTAATGCCCAAAAGCCCATGACCCATGAGATCATGATCAAATTAAAGAAAGTGGGTGCCCCTAAAATTTCACCTGATGGCCGCTTCGTCATCTATTCTCGAGTGGAGACTTCCTATAATCTTGACGAGCAAACTTCCGATCTTTGGATTGCCGCAGCGGATGGCTCTTCTGAACCCCGCAAGCTAACGAATTCAAAAGGAGGCGAGGACAATTACCAGTGGTCTGTTGCTTCAGATAAGATCTATTTTATTGCCAAAAGAGACGGCGACGATGCCCCTCAATTATATGTACTTCCCTTAGCTGGGGGAGAGGCTCAACGACTAACCACTTTATCAACCGGCGTGAACGATGTTAAATTCTCCCCAGACGGCTCTAAAATCATCTTCTCTAGCCGCGTTCTACCCACCGCTTTCACCGATTCTGCCAGCAAGAAATTAGCAGATGAAAAGAAGAAAATCAAGACTAAAGCTCGCGTATATCATTCCTTCCCCGTTCGCTATTGGGATGCTTGGTTAGATGAAAAACAAGGTCACATTTTTGCGATGGATTTAAAACCTGGCGCTCAACCGGTGAATTTAATGAAAGATGTATCGCTGGTTCAATCACCAGGATTCCGTTTAGGTTCTTATAACTTCAGCCCAGATGGAAAATCTGTTGTATTTACCGCAACCACGGAATACAATACCACAGCCTATCAATCGGCGAAATCCAATATCTATTCTCTTAGCCTTTCTGGTGGAATAGAGTCCGTTTTAGTCAATGATGAGACCGATTATTCGTCGGCAGAATACACGGAAGACGGAAAGTATTTAATCGCATCCGGTTCCGCTATCGGTAATAAAATCTACTATTTAAATCGCTTGTATCGATTTGATGCATCCACTCATAGCGCCAAAAAAGAACTAGCCGCCTCCCTCGACCGTCCTATCAATGATATGGAAATGGCCGGTTCCTCTATATACGCAAGTATTGAAGACCAGGGTGTGGATCGCATCGTAGCAATTTCGGTGGCTGATGGTTCGTTTAAGGCTGTTCTTGGAGGCGAAACAGGATCCTTTACTGGACTAAGTCTTTCTGCAAAGTCATCCGTTTTTGCCTATTATTACCAATCCATTGCTTCTCCACCTGAAGTTTGGGTCTCATCGAATGGTACCTTGAAGGCAATTTCGAAAGCAAATGATGCCGCGTTAGCAAGTTTAGATTTGCAGAAGCCGGAAGTGATTTGGACTAAATCATCTCGCGGAAAAAATATACGTTCGGTGGTCTTAAAGCCGACTGGATTTGATCCTTCAAAGAAATACCCTTTGTTCGTGTTGATGCACGGAGGTCCTGCCATTTCATTTAAAGATGTGTTTGGCTACCGTTGGAACCCCTATGTTTTAGGTTCTACTAACTATGTTTTAGTGATGACCGATTATACGGGATCTGTGGGCTATGGTGAGAAATTTGCTCAGGATATTCAATTTGATCCATTCAAAGGCCCAGGCCAAGAAATCCAAGAAGCTGCTGCCGATGCCATCAAACGTTTCTCTTACATTGATGGTAGCAAACAAGCCGCGGGTGGAGCTTCTTACGGAGGTCACTTAGCGAACTGGATGCAGGCAACAACCTCCCATTATAAATGTTTAATTGCACACGCGGGTTTAGTGAACTCGGAAGCGCAGTGGGGAACATCGGATGTGATTTGGGGAAGAGAATTGATGAATGGTGGCGCTCCATGGGTACCTACAAAAACATGGAAGGAACAAAATCCGATGCGCTTCGCTGCAAATTTCAAAACACCAATGTTATTGACGGTAGGTGAAAATGATTACCGGGTACCGATTAACAATACCTTGGAAAACTGGAGCATTCACCAGCGCTTACAAATTCCATCCAAGCTGATTGTCTTCCCGGGTGAGAATCACTGGATTCTGAATCCAGATAATTCGAAGTTTCATTATTCGGAGATACAAAACTGGCTAGCCAAGTATTTAAACTAACAAAAAAGGTCCAGTAGTCAGTGTTCAGTAGATAGCCCATTTGAGACTCTTGACTACCGATTACCGATTACCGGACACCGACTACTGACGCAAAGGCGATGCGAAGGCTGTTAACCGCATCTTCTAAGTGATCTGTTAAATCCACGTCGTCTTGAATGGCACGCAAGAAATAGGCCTGCTCGCGATCACAAAGGCCTTGGTGATCTGGTTCATCGGTTAGATTGACCCATTCGTCGTCTTTTGTAAATTCGTTGTTGAAATCGATGTCTGCGTGATGTACACGAAGGGATTCTGTTTTGGTATGCGATTCGACATCATCGGATTTACCTTCGCCACCGGCGTTTTTAGCAACGATGGAAACGGAACCTTTAGGCCCAAAAACATCTTTCACAAAATAGGCATTCTGCGAGATCATCGGTCCCCAGCCGGCTTCGTACCAGCCTACGGAGCCGTCTTCAAAATGGATTTGAAGCTGACCGTAATTATAATTTCCAGCCGGAATATCTTCTGTCATTCGCGCACCGATC
>JBEBBJ010000065.1:0-8363 GCA_041158445.1 Bacteroidota bacterium | reverse complement strand
GAAGATGATTTAGAATTCGTCAAATATGTGCTGAAAAATTTCCTTTTAAAACACGAGTCGATGACGGAGTATTTTGAGGAAAAAGATTTAAATTGGTCTTTGAATAAGGATGTGGTGAAGAGTTTAGCGACTAAAACCTTTAAAATAGAGGCTTTGGAAGACTTAAGTTTACAACCACTCGCGATCCAATGGGAAGACGATAAATTATTCTTTGAAGAATTATTCGATTACAGCGTTACAGAAGACAAGCAATTAAGTGCTTGGATCGGTGACCAAACGAAAAACTGGGAGTCAGATCGCTTAGCGGTTGCGGATTTTATTATCCTAAAAATGGCGCTAGCGGAGATGGTAAAATTCTCAAGCATCCCAGTGAAAGTAAGTATTAACGAGTACATCGAACTAGCTAAAAACTATTCGACACCGAAGTCTGGCCAGTTTATCAACGGTATATTAGACGTGGTTTCGAACCGCCTAGTTCACGAAAAAGTGATTAATAAATCAGGTCGAGGATTAATCGACATAGCTAACAAATAAAATGAGCAAATCATCTAGATCTTTTTGGGCCTTCGTAGTAGGTGCTGCTGCAGGTGCGGTTGTCGGTATTTTATACGCTCCAGATAAAGGGGAAAATACACGTAACAAATTGTATTATCAATTAAATAAATACCGTGATCAATTAAAGCAATTGATTAATGATATCGTGGATGGTAAAGAGGTGATCGAAACTACCGCAAAATCTGAAGGTAAAAAAGTGGTGCAAGACGCGAAAATCAAGGCAGAAAAATTGCTAGAGGACGTGGAAAAAATGATGACCCAAATCAAGGCTAAATAAAATGCGCAAGGCTCTCCTTTTATTCTGTTTAGGTGGGATGCTCTCCTGCACGAATCAGCAAAAAGAGGCGAATAATGCGACAGAAAATGCCATTCCAGCCGCATTAAAAGCAAGTGCAGAAAAACAACCCATTCTGAAAGTAGATAAACCCTATGTTTCATTAGGCAGAATCACCGAAGGAGATAGTGTTTTTCACACCTTCAATTTTAAGAATACCGGCAATTTGCCTTTGAAAATTATCTCCGTAAATGCCTCCTGCGGGTGTACGACGCCTAAATGGACGACAGAGATTATTCAACCTGGGAAAAAGGGTTTCATTCGCGTGAAATTTGATTCAAAAGGGAAAGAAGGAAAATTGCAAAAGTCCATTACCGCCTACTGTAATACGCTTCCAGCGGAGAACAGAATGGCATTTAAAGTAGAAGTCTTACCTAAAAAATAAAAACATGTTATTATTACAAGCTCAGAGTCCTGCCTACATGCAAATCATCCTTTTTGGAGGAATTTTCGTGGTATTTTATTTCTTCATGATTCGTCCACAGCAACAAAAAGCGAAAGAAGCGAAAAAATTCATTGAAGAATTAAAGACAGGAGATAAAGTAGTTACTATCGGTGGTGCACATGGCACAGTAGTAACGATTCGCGAAAAAACCATCGTTGTAGAAGTAGATTCTAGCAAAGGTGTTCGCATGGTATTTGAAAAAACAGCGATCTCGAAAGATGCATCGTCTCGTTTAGAAGAGTAATCGATATGACTACAGGCCTGAAACCATTCATCGGAATTACAGGCGGAATCGGATCCGGCAAATCAACTATTTGCCGGATTTTTTCGTGTTTAGGCATCCCTGTTTTCGAGGCTGACAAAGCAGCTCGTGAAATTTGTGATAAGGATATGGCCGTAAAAGAAGCGATTATTGCGGAGTTTGGGCCTAAAGCCTACCTCCCAGATGGAAGCTATAATCGTGCTTGGATTAAGGGTTTACTCCAAAAATACCCAGGAGATGTGGCCCACCTAAATGCCATCATTCATCCAGCGGTTCGACAAAAAGCAACAGAGTGGTTTGCGGCTACTCCAGATGCCCCCTTCTGCTTGTACGAATCGGCCCTCATCACACCGCAAAAGAAACCGGAGCCTATTTCACAAATCATCACAGTGGATGCTCCTTTGAGTGAACGAATTCAAAACATTCAAAAAAGAAGTAACATGAGTTATATGGAAACGATGCAAATAATTGACCTGCAACCGAAGCCCAAAAACTATTTATGGGGCGCTGATTTCGTGATTCAAAACGGGAAAAATGACCAAGTTTTCCCACAGGTGATGCAGATTTTAAAAGCCTTTACCTGCTTCCTATTGCTTTTAGTGGGCCCATCAGCATACGCGCAATTAAAAGCGATGACCTTCAATGTCCGCCTTGATACGGAATCTGATGGCCTAAACCAATGGAAATACCGGAGCAAACACTGTGGCGAACTTATCCGTTACCACCAGGCAGACATCATCGGTTTACAAGAGGCATTTTTACATCAAATAACGGATTTAGAAAAAGAATTACCAGGTTTTGGCTGGTTCGGCAAAGGCCGCGATGATGGCAAAGCGGAAGGTGAATTCTCTGCTTTGATGTACCGCAAATCAAAGTTTAAGTTGATCAAAGAAAGTACATTTTGGCTATCTGATTCCTGCGACAAAGTAGGCTTTGGCTGGGATGCGGCTTGTCGCCGTGTGGTGACCTGGGGCCAATTTCAAGAAATAAAAACGGGGAAGAAATTCTTCGTATTTAATACCCATTTCGATCATTTAGGCAAAGTAGCGCGTAGAGAAAGTGCGAAGCTCGTTTTACGAAAAATCGCAGAAATCGCTGGCAAAGCTCCAGTCATTTTAACGGGGGATTTCAATGCCACACCTGACGACGAACCGATTCAAATCCTAGTAGACCAAAAAAATCCAACCCGAGTGATCGATACAGAAAAGGTTAGCCAAAATGGCCACTATGGACCCTACAGCTCTTTTAATGGGTTCACGAAGGAACAGGAAGGCAAACACATTGACTATCTATTTGTAAAAAACGGGCCTGTTGTATTGCAACATTCGACACACAGTGAGACTTGGGAAAACAAATATCCGACAGATCATTTCCCGGTGAGTGCGGTGATTAGAATCCCGTAAGGCATTTGGGAATTAAGGCTTAAAAAGGTAAATTTGATTATGGAAAATTTCATCGTTTCAGCACGTAAATACCGCCCTACCCTATTTGATTCTGTGGTAGGCCAAAGTCATATTACCACCACCCTCAAGAATGCGATTAAATCGAATCATCTAGCACAAGCTTTTTTGTTTTGTGGTCCGAGAGGTGTGGGAAAAACGACTTGTGCGCGTATTCTTGCGAAGACGATTAATTGCCAAGATCTAGGAGCGGACGGTGAAGCCTGCGGAAAATGTTCGTCTTGTCATTCATTTCAAGAAAATACCTCATTAACGATTCACGAGCTTGATGCCGCTTCGAATAACTCTGTTGAAGATATTCGTAACCTGATTGATCAAGTTCGCTATCCTCCTCAAAACGGGAAATACAAGATCTACATCATCGATGAGGTCCATATGTTATCGGCTGCCGCCTTTAACGCCTTTTTAAAGACCTTAGAAGAACCACCGTCCTATGCTATTTTTATATTAGCGACGACGGAAAAGCATAAGATTTTGCCTACGATCTTATCTCGTTGCCAAATCTTTGATTTCAACCGCATCCAGTGGAAAGACATGGCTTCTCACCTGGCCTCTATCGCCAGCAAAGAAGGTATCAATGCTGAGCCTGCTGCCTTGGAATTGATTTCGATTAAGGCAGATGGGGGACTTCGTGACGCCTTGTCGATGTTTGACTTAAATGTCACATTCTCTACAGACAATTCGCTAAAACACGCGGATGTTCTGGAGAACCTGCACATTTTAGATAGTGACTATTATTTTAAGTTAACAGATTTCTTTGTTAACCAGCAACATACGGACGCTCTTGTTTTATTAGACGAGATTATGCGCAAAGGTTTCGATGGACAACAATTCATCGCGGGACTTTCTGAGCATTTCCGGAATTTATTATTTGCCAAAGATCCGAAGACGCTTGCTCTCATGGAGTTAAGCGAAGAAAATCGGGCAAAATTCCAGGCTCAATGCGCTAAGACGTCTGCCTCCTTCCTGCTTTCTGGTATGAATCTATGTTCTCAATGCGAGATTCATTACAAAGCGGCGAAAAATGCTCGACTACACGTAGAGCTTACCTTACTTAAGATTAATTATTTGCCGTCGGTCTACCAGCCTGCAGCACAACCTGCGGTGGAGGGTGGCGCCGGAAAAAAGTCTGAGAGTAAACCGATAGCTCCGGCTGCGGTTTCCGTAGCCCCTACAACCTCTGCTCCGACCTTCGAAGCACCAGCTCCTGCCATTGCACAAGTAGAGGCAGTGGTTGCTCCAACACCGGCAGCACCTATTGCACCAGCACCCATTGCGGTTACTCCCGAAATCCCAGCTCCTAGACCTAGCAGCCATGGATTACGTAGTGCGAAGAAAGTGGTCAGTGCGAATCAATCAGAAAGTGCGGATGAGGCTAGTGTTCAAGGAAAGGCGCAGAATGAGCCTTTTACATTTGAGGAGCTGAATTTTGTTTGGACCCAAATCGCTCAAGGATTTAAGCAGGGCAATTTCATCAACAAGTATGTGATGATGAATCGAGAGATTAGCCTAGTCGATTCAGTGATTCACATGAAGGTGGAGGGCGAAGTACAGATTCAACAATTTAATGACTCCTTGAAGCTGGAATTATTGACTCAATTAAGAGAGAAATTGAAAAATGACTCGATTGATTTGAGCTTAGATCTCATTGAAGGTGACGTGTCCGATAAAAAGCTGATTTATACGCAATCGGATAAATACGAATTCTTATCCCAAAAGCACCCGATTTTAGTGGAAATGAAGCAGAGAATGGGCTTAGATCACGAATTTTAACGGATTTGTCCCTGACCTTTCCCTATCCATTTTTCTGTCACTAATTTCTCCAATGCAAAAGGCCCGCGGGCGTGCAATTTTTGGGTAGAAATACCGATTTCAGCTCCAAGACCAAATTGTCCACCATCCGTAAATCGGGTAGACGCGTTCCAATACACTGCCGCAGCATCTACAGCCGAAAGGAAATAGTTAGCTTCCGATTCATCCGATGTGATAATTGCTTCGGAATGTCGCGAAGAATAAGTAGCAATATGGGCCAGCGCTTCAGCAAAATCGTCTACAACTTTAATGGAGCAAGCAAAATCTAAGAATTCGCGACCAAAATCAGCCTCTGCTGCCTTCTCCAGTAAAGGGTAACCTACCGACTCCAAAATCGTAAAGGATGTTTCATCCGCATATACGTTAACCGTGTGTGCTGTAAACGGCTCCACCAATTGGGCTAAGAATTTCGACGCCATTGAACGGTGTAATACAATGGTATCCAATGAATTACAGACAGAAGGACGAGAGACTTTGGCATTCACCACCACCTCCACCGCCATCTTCAAATCTGCAGATGCGGCAACATAGGTATGACACACCCCAGCCCCCGTTTCTATGGTAGGAACCAAGGATTCCTTTCTCACGCGCTGAATCAAGGCTTCAGAGCCACGAGGAATAAGTACATCAATGTATTTAACCGCCGTTAATAAAGTAGAGACTAATTCACGGTCTGTCGGCATCAAGTAAACCACATCCGTTGAAATCCCTTGCTGCGTTAAGGCCTGATGAACGATATCCACTAAAATGGTATTCGTATGAAAGGCATCTGAACCACCCCGTAAAACCGCGGCATTCCCAGAACGAATACATAGCGCAGCTACGTCAATGGTCACATTGGGTCTAGATTCAAAAATAACGCCAACCACTCCTAAGGGCGCCGTTATTTTTGTTAATTCTAATCCATTAGGTAGCGTTTTTTGTGATAAAACATGGCCTGCAGGATCTGGCAATTGGGTCACAGAAATCACACTTTCTGCTAAATCAACTAATCTTTCTGGCGTTAATTTTAGACGATCACGCATTGGATGATCTACCGACATTTGATCCAAGTCCTTTTGATTTTCCTGCAAAATGTCTACCGTCTTTTCCTGAATTAATAGGGCAATATGACGAAGAATCGCATTTCTAGTCTCCCCACTAGCCATCGCTAAAGAGGCCGCAGCTGAACGGGTACGTTGAAATTGAGCTAGCAATGAGGACATATTAGTGCGTAAGTTGTAATCTGATTTTTTCTGTCGCACCTGCTGACGTGCTCCATTGAAGAAGGTAATTTCCGGAAGCTAGGCTGGTAAAATCCAACGGATAAATCTGCTCTCCAGCTGTAAAATTAAGGTTTTTTGAAGATACAACCGAACGCCCTTGTGAATCTATCAGTTGATAGCTTAATACATCTGGCTTATCTAAGTGAAATTTCCAATAAAATAAACCAGTAGAGGGGTTGGGATATATGGCAGCCGCAGCAACCTTTTCATTGCCCAGGATGGGACTATCAAAAAGAGCCATTTGGGCATCTAACCAAGTCAATCGTCCTTGTATCCAATTTTTCAACCAATTCACCTCATCCGTCAAGCTTGATCCTACATAATAATTAGGCCAGATTTTACGGCCCATCAATTGGTATTTTTGGAAATTTCGAGTTAAGGGTTCTTTTAGAACTACCTGAGCTGAATCGATCGTCGAATTTAAGGTATTCGTATTTAGAAGAGAGGATCTCACTTCTTTCCAACGCGTCGCCAGCGCTTTTCTAAAACTAGCATCTTGAATCAATTTATTCCACCAAAAAGGTACTTGCCAATAATCATTTTTACCCCCATCATTCTCCATCGCCTTGTACACAAAGCCATTCGTCATCCAACCATTTAAGTAATCTGCATTCCCAAAAGCAATATTAAAATCCCAAGCCGGTCCCATTTTAATTTTACCCCCTAAAGATTCTTTGTCTTTATACAAATACGTACTCAAGCGGAACCCATCGACGTTACGCGTAACTTCATTCAAGATGAAAAAATTCACAAAGGAGGGCATGTCCATCATGTCTCTAAAACTTGCTTTCGGATCATTCATGTCCTCAGTCATGAGTTTACGTTCCCAGGTATTGATGTAATCCCGAATGTAAATCAATTGCTGCTGGGTGATAATCCCGTATTTAGGGTATTCAATCTGAAACTCACATTTCTGAGTAGCGGTAATACCAGAGGTATAATTACTCTTCCATGAAGTGGAAGGCGAACCACTCGACTTATCTATTTTCAATAAATAACCACCTGTTACATCATCTCCCGAATTTTCTGTTGGGTATAGATCAGAGATAGGTACGCGATTTTTTCCCTGCTTAATTTTCTCCATCAGGACGTACACACCTCGGTATTCGTCATTAATGATTAATTCGACGAATTTAGTTTTGCTATTTAATACACCTAGACGACCTGCGATCATTTGTGCTAAAAAATCGCGCATAAAGGAACGGTCATTATAGGAAGCATTTAACACCCAGTCTGATTCCTCCGGCATCTGAACTAGGGACATTTTTTTAGCATTCACACCCGATGTATCCGTCCAAATTTCAATTCCATACGGTTTTTTAACATAACCAGGCAGGAAAATGAAATCCGCTTGAGAAGTCGAACCCCTAAACTCAATTCCGGCAATCGTAGTAAGGGTAGGTGTCGTAGAAACTTGATTTAATTGCCCAATCCCTTTATCAAAAATTTCCATAACAACAGGAATTTTAGGTTCATCCTGAATAACCCTAGAATTTGTGTTGATACGAAGAATGGGCAGGTTAGAGACGCTAAGACTTTGGCCTACTAAAAGAGCAGGCAACAACAGCCAAAAAAAGAATAGGTATTTTTTCATCTAAAAGTCGTACCCCAGAGTTAAATAGGTCACTGGAGATTTCACTTCCTTATTTTCTAGACCAAACGCATAATCAAACTTCACAAAGTACCCAAACACATTCGCACGTGCTCCCATTCCATATCCCATTAAAAAAGGATTACGAAAATCTGTCACGGTCGCTTGGAAGGGATTCGTATTCCCGCCATATACATTGGTATTGAATCCATTTGATTTTTCAAAAGGACTGGAGCCCGTCCAGGCGGTTCCTACATCCGTGAATCCGACCAATTGTAGTGAATATTCAAGAAAGAAGAAGACTCAACGGACATCAAGGACTTAACAGGCATTCTCAATTCGACGTTCAACAATAAATGACTGTTTCCACTCAATTTATTATAGGAGAATCCACGCAATGGGGCGATAAATTCACTCATGAAAATATCCCGATTCGCTAATCCCTGAGTCCCCAAAGGAGTTTCCTGCGTTCTAGTTTCTGCTTTATTAAACAACCAATTATCCACCCCGCCTAACATAGAAGCTGGAGCGGAAGAACCGACTTGGTGCGAGGCAGAAAACCGCGTCGCCACATAAAACGAATTGGATATTTTTTTATAGTAGCGGGTGTCCAAAACCAAGCGAATAAAATCACCTGTT
>JBEBBJ010000064.1:0-18871 GCA_041158445.1 Bacteroidota bacterium | reverse complement strand
CGTAGATGTCCAGCGCCAAAAATCCGTCGGATCCGGATGGAACATCCAATAGCCGTGCGTAGATAAAATCAATTTGCCTTCTTTTTCTAAAATGCGGTGTGCCTCTTTTAGGTAGGCTTTGGGATCCTCCACGTGCTCTAAAACCTGCGTCGAAAGCACGAAACCGACACTTTCTTCAGGCATATCGATGATGCCGGCCGGATCGACTACCACGTCTGCTTTTGTATTATAGGCTAAATCCAAACCGATGTATTGCTCCACAAAAGGCTTGAACAAAGGTTCGTAGGGCTTATTTCCACAACCGTAATCCGCCAATAATTGATGCGGGGAATTGCGCACATACAGGGAGATAACGCGCTCTAATTGCTTGCGCAGCTGTATTAAATAGTAGTAGCGCGCGGACATGCGGCCCGTGATTTTAGGGTATAGACGTTCGATTCCAGCTTCTCTACTTTCCATGATTCAGGCGTTTGTACTCGATTAACGAGTTTTTGTATTCAATAAAATCCGCAGATTGTTTCAGGTATTTTTTAAATAAGTGATACTTTTTTTCGCGATAGGAGACACGAGCGAGTCCCAGATAAGCGAGTCCTCTGATGTCTTTCGTAAGGCGTTCTTCGAAGGGGAAATGGGTCGATTTTGTATACCAATACTCCGCTTTTCGTAAGTCTTTTCTTTCGACTTCCTCCCGCATACCACGCAGGGTATAGGCCGCACCCGTATAATAGGGTGATTTTAGGCCCTCCATTTTGTCTATAAAGGGTTCTGCCTCTTCGAATTTGCCAGCTAGAGAAAGTAATTCAGCCCGCTGGAGTAGATACCAGTGGTTGTTTGGGAAGTTTTCACTGAGGATTTGATTGTAGGCCAAAGCCCGCAAAGGGTTGCCTTCGTACTTGTTTTGGACATATCCCATGTAAAATAGGGATTCATTCTTAACGAAAGTGGTTTTACGCGTTCCTGCCTCTAATTGGTTCAATCCCAGGCGTTTATTGCCATCCTGAAACAGGAACATGAAGGGTTTTAATACCGGGTGCAGTTCGGGATAGGCAACGCTGTAGTAGTTGTACATCCCCGTTGAATACAGAAATTCTGGCTGTTTTTCGGTGTTTTGCAAACCGATTTTCAAGAAGCTATAAGCCTTCTTGGCATAGGAAACGACCTTCATGAAATTCTGTTCGTCCGCCTCATAAGCTGCTAAAAAACCGAGCGAAGCCGTGCAAAAGAACGAGGCTTCTAGGTTAGTCTCATCTTCATCATATTGTTGCTGAGCTAACTCGTAGGCCTTTTCTAAGTGCGTTAAATAGATGCGACTTTGGGCTGGATGATCTTTTAGCGGAAAATACTGTTGCTCCAATTGCATCGCTAATAACAAATAGGGTGCTGGGTGTCGTGGGTATTTCGCTTTCAAGGAATTAAAAATGGCCGTAGACTCTTTGAAATCGTATTGGTATAAATTCGTCAAGCCTAGGGTAATCTGTGCCTTCGACACCGGATCCTGTAAAAGCTGTGCTTTCAAAGTCGATGCAAAAAGGAGTAGGAGGAAAATGGCCCGAATCATGAGAAATGTTTACCTCGCAAATTTAGTTAAGCTATGTGGTTTTTGGGTCGATTTTTTTACTTTTGTTTATAATCCCTAAGACATGATTTCATTCGAACAATTTACCCTCGCAAACGGCCTTCAAGTAATCGTACATGAAGATTCGGCAACGACGATGGCGGTGTTAGACGTGATCTACAATGTAGGCTCACGAGATGAGGATGAGAATCTGACGGGATTTGCGCATTTATTCGAGCACCTAATGTTCGGTGGCTCAGAAAATATTCCCTCCTTCGATACCCCTTTACAAAAGGTAGGAGGCGAAAATAATGCCTTTACGACCCCAGACTTAACGAATTACTATATTTCGGTTCCAGCCCAAAACATCGAAACCGCTTTTTGGCTTGAATCGGATCGCATGAAGCAATTAGCTTTTCATACGCAAAGTTTAGAGACGCAGCGAAAAGTGGTGATTGAGGAATTTAAGCAACGCTATTTGAATCAACCTTATGGCGATGTTTGGTTGAAATTTAGACCTTTGATTTATACGAAACATCCTTACCGCTGGCCTACCATCGGAGCAGGAATTCAGCATATTGAGGAGGCCAAAATGGAGGATGTAAAAGCCTTCTTCCAGAAACATTACGTACCTAGCAACGCCGTGCTCGTGGTCGCTGGTCGAGTAAAACTTGCAGAAGTAAAAGCGCTCGCAGAGAAATGGTTTGGCCCTATCGCGTCAGGTGTTAAACCTGTTCGTCATTTACCGCAAGAGCCTGAGCAACAAGAGGACCGTACAATGGAAATCGTGGCAGACGTACCTGCGAATCGGATTTACAAGGCATATCGTGTCGTAGGGCGCTATGAACCGGGATATCAAGCGATTGATTTAATGGCTGATTTACTCGGAAGAGGGGAGTCCTCTTATCTCTATGAGCATTTAGTGCAAAAGCAACGTCTATTCGATACGATAGGCACCTACCAAACTAGTTCAATTGATCCAGGTCTCTTAATCGTTCAAGGGCAGGTGAGCGATGAGGTGGAAATTGAAAAAGCGGAGGCCGCTTTAGAGAAGGCCATCCAGGATTTCGCCAAGTCGCAAATCTCTGAAAAGGATTTACAGATGGTGAAAAATCAGTCGGAGGCGAGCTTGGTTTTTGGGGAGGTAGAAGTCTTAAATCGCGCGATGAATTTAGCCATGGCGGCGAACGCTGGTGATGCTAATTTAGTGAATACAGAAGCTGAGAAAATTGAAAAAGTTCAGAAAGAGGAAGTGGAAAAATGGGCTCAGCGCTTGTTTATCGAAGGGAAAACGAATACCTTATACTATAAAAAAATAGCCAAATGAAAATTCGTGTAGGACAAGGATATGATGTGCATCGCTGGGTAGAGGGTAGACCTTGTATCCTAGGAGGTGTGGAGATTCCATCAGATAAAGGGCCTCTAGGTCATTCAGATGCGGATGTGGTGTGCCACGTTTTGTGTGATGCGCTTTTAGGTGCTGCGAATATGCGTAATATCGGTTACCATTTTTCAGATAAGGATCCCATGTGGAAGGGCGTTGCCTCGACACTCTTATTGAAAAAAGTGATGGAAATGATTCGCGAAGCCGGTTGGGAATTAGCGAATGCGGATGTGACGGTGATTCTAGATCAACCGAAGTTGAATCCAATTATTCCATCAATCAAAGATAATTTAGCTCTTGTAATGAGTGTAGACGTAGATCAAATTTCGGTCAAAGCCACTACCTCAGAGGGTCTGGGTTTTGTGGGAAGATCAGAAGGGATTTCTGCTATGGCAGTTGCCCTGATTCAAAAGGATTAAGATGCAGATAGATTTAGAAAAGGAACGTTTAGAGATTTTGAAGCGCTACCGCAAATTACTGCGGACAGCGAAGCCTTTTTTAAAGGATGATGATGCGAAGCAAATCAAGAAAGCCTTCTTGATCTCTGCGGAGGCACATAAAGAGATGCGCCGTAAATCGGGCGAACCTTATATCTACCATCCATTAGCCGTAGCCCAAATTTGCGTTGAAGAAATTGGATTAGGCACCACGTCGATTATTTCCGCTTTACTGCATGATGTGGTGGAGGATACGGATACGACTTTGGCAGATATTGAAAAACAATTCAATCCAAAAATCGCGTCGATCATCGATGGCCTGACGAAGATCGCGGGAACATTCGAATACGGAACTTCGCAACAAGCAGAGAATTTCCGGAAGATGCTGTTGACGCTCTCTGATGACATTCGGGTAATCCTGATAAAACTCGCGGATCGCTTGCACAATATGCGTACGCTGACGAGTATGGCCAAAGAAAAGCAATTAAAAATCGCCTCAGAAACGATCTATTTATATGCTCCTTTAGCCCATCGCCTCGGTTTGAATGCTATTAAATCTGAGTTAGAGGATTTAGGATTAAAGCACACAGAGCCAGAAGCTTACAAAGAGATTGCGGATAAATTAAGTGAGAACAAGCGAATCCGGGAAAGCTTTGTCGATAATTTTATCAAGCCAATTAAAAAGACCTTGGATGAGCGCGGTCTGAACTACAGCATTAAAGGCCGTCCCAAATCCATCTTTTCCATTTACAATAAAATTAAAAAAGGGAATACCCCTTTTGAGAAAATATACGATCTTTTTGCGGTTCGTGTCGTTTTGGATGTGCCGGTCGAAAGAGAGAAATCAGATTGCTGGGAGGTGTATTCTGTCGTGACGGATCATTACCGCCCTAACCCGAGTCGCTTGAAAGACTGGGTATCTACCCCTAAATCAAACGGTTACGAATCTTTGCACACCACGGTGATGAGCAAGCCTTTTGCGCACGACAAAGAAGGTCGTTGGGTCGAGGTGCAAATTCGTTCTAAACGGATGGACGAGATTGCGGAGAAAGGGGTGGCGGCACACTTTAAATACAAAGGCACGGATACGCGGACGAGCGAGGCTTTCGAATCTTGGTTATCCCAGGTGCGCGAGGCGATCGAAGCCAACGACAAGAGCCAGTCTGCCGTGGAATTAGTGGAGGACATCAAGAACTCCCTGTACCACGAAGAGGTTTTTGTTTTTAGTCCAAAAGGGAAGTTGATTGTATTGCAATCCGGCGCAACGGCTTTGGACTTCGCATTCGAGATTCACTCGGAGGTGGGCGCCCGCTGTATTGGGGCGAAAGTGGGAGGGAAATTAGTTCCCCTTTCACACAAATTGCAAAATGGGGATCAGATCGAAATCTTGACTTCATCGAAGCAAAAGCCATCCGAAGATTGGTTGCGCATCGTTTTTACCACGAAGGCGAAAGCGCAAATTAAGAATTACATCAAGGAGGAGAACAAGTCCCACTTGATAAAAGGCCGCGATTTAATCGAGCAAAGACTGAAGCATTTAGGCTATCCGATCTTGTCTTTAGAGATTACGAATCAGTTGCGCGCCTATTTTAATGCCAAAGACGCGAACGATTTATTCTACCGTTTTGGCAAGGCTTACATCAACATCGATCAACTGAAACACTGGAAGTTAGATCGGGAATTACACGAGCGTAAACAGGCAGAGAAAGCGATTCAAGCGCCGATTACCGATGGCAAATCCTTCAAAAAGGAGATGCAGCAATACCACAAGGAGCGCAAGGAATCGGATACGCTGTTGATCGGAGAGGATATGGATAAGGTGGATTATACGCTCGCGAAGTGTTGTAATCCGATTTCCGGGGATGAAGTCTTTGGATTTGTGACTATCAATGAGGGGATCAAAATTCACCGCGCCGCCTGCCCGAACTCGCCGGAATTACTTTCTCGTCACGGGGATCGAGTAATCAAAGCCCAATGGACCTCCCAAATCGCCATGTCTTTCGTGGTGGATTTAATTATTCGAGGTATCGACCGCGTAGGTTTAGTGAATGACGTGACGCGCTTGATTTCAGAGAAGTTGCAAGTGAACATAACGGCCTTGACGATCGGGGTGAAAGATGGATTATTTGAAGGTCAAATTTCACTTATGGTGCAAGACACAGCGCACCTAGATAACCTAAGTGCTGAAATGGAACAAGTTCCGGGTGTAATCGAGGTAGAGCGGAAAGTTTCTTAGTTTATGTCGGTTATTTTTGCTTATTTTACGTCGTTTTTTTTCCATAAATGTCCCAAGAATTAGATAAACTAGATTCAGTAAAAAAGATCTTCACTGCCTACCTGGAAAACAAGGGTTTGCGGAAGACTCCAGAGCGCTTTGCGATCCTGGAAGAGATCTATTTACGGGACGATCACTTCGATGTGGAGGAGTTGTATATCTCCATGAAAAACAAGAAATACCAAGTCTCTAGGGCTACGGTTTACAACACCCTCGATGTGTTAGTGGAATGCGATTTAGTGGTGAAACACCAGTTTGGTCGCAATCAGGCACAATTCGAAAAATCCTATGGACGTCGTCAACACGATCATTTAATATGTACCGATTGCCACAAAGTGACCGAATTTTGTGATCCTCGGGTTCAAACCATCCAAAGTTTAGTAGGTGAAATGTTGCAATTCAATGTGATGCACCATTCCCTTATTTTTTACGGCTCTTGCACGAACAAAAGTTGTGAGCACAGAGCAAATTACCAATCAAGAAATCAAGAATAAAACAATATTATGGCAGTTGATGTATTATTAGGCTTACAATGGGGTGACGAGGGGAAAGGAAAGATCGTAGACGTTCTAGCACCGAAGTATCAAGTAGTAGCTCGTTTTCAAGGAGGACCTAACGCCGGTCACACCTTAGAATTCGACGGTTTTAAGCACGTTTTACATCAAATTCCATCCGGAATTTTCCGCCAAGAAGTTCAAAACATCATCGGTAACGGTGTCGTTTTAGACCCCATCATCTTCAAAAAAGAGATTGATGGCTTAGCGCACTTTAACCTAGATCTTCGCAAGAATTTAGAAATTTCTAAAAAGGCCTCAATCATTTTGCCTACGCACCGTCTATTGGACGCGGCGTATGAAAAAGCGAAAGGGGACGCGAAAATCGGTTCGACTTTAAAAGGAATCGGACCTACTTACACGGATAAAATCTCGCGCCAAGGATTACGTGTCGGGGATATGATTTCACCTGATTTTTCTGCCAAATACAAAGCCTTAGTCGATCGCCACAAAGCGATTTTGGACGTATATAAATTCGAATATGATTTAGCTGCGGCTGAGAAAGAATTCTTCGAGGCGGTTGCTTTCATGAAGGAGTTCCACTTAGTGGATTCAGAATACTCCGTGAACCACGCTATCAACGCGGGCAAAACTATTTTAGCTGAAGGAGCACAAGGATCACTTCTTGATGTGGATTTTGGTTCTTATCCTTTCGTAACTTCTTCTAACACGATCACCGCAGGGGCTTGTACCGGTTTAGGTGTGGCACCTAAGAACATCGGTGAGGTTTTTGGAATCTTCAAAGCATACGCAACACGCGTAGGTTCTGGTCCATTTCCAACGGAATTAGAAGATGAAGTAGGCGAAAGAATGCGTGTGGAAGGCCGTGAGTTCGGTTCTACGACAGGTCGTCCGCGCCGTTGTGGCTGGATTGATTTACCTGCCTTGAAATACGCGATGATGATCAACGGGGTGACTCAGTTGATTATGATGAAGGCAGACGTCTTGAATATCTTTGACGAGATTCAGGTATGTACCGCTTACGAAATGCCTGACGGGACTATCACCGACCAAATTCCTTTCGAAATCACCGATATCAAAGTGAAGCCGGTATACGAAACTTTGAAAGGTTGGGCTTGTAGCTTAGAAGGCATGCGCGACTTTAACGAGTTGCCAGTAGAGCTTGCAGACTACATTAAATTCCTAGAAAAGCACTTAAACTTACCTATTAACTTCATCTCCACGGGTCCAGACCGCGAGGCATGTGTGTTAAGAGGTTCTCTGGCATAAACAAATGGAAGGGGTTTCTTTAGCTGATTTGTACAAGTTCGACGAGATCTATTGGGTCCCGCAGGATAAGACTGAATCGCAGCTAGCAGAAACTCCGGCCCTTATTCAGGAAGAGGAATCGATCGCGGCTATGAAGCCTAAGATCGCTACTCCTTGGGTCGTTGTAGGCCAAATCGCCGAAGCCGAACTCTCCCGCCTTAAACTCATTTTTTCTGCTCCTCCCTTAGTATTAGGACCCACCGAATGGTCTGTCTACACCCCATCGGAGGACGAGCCAAGTCTTTCAGAATTCTTAAAAGAAACCAGCGCTCAGCGTTATATCTTCATTGGTCAACAACCTGCCGCTTGGCAAGGCGAACTTCCTACGACGGAGATCGAAAAGATTGAATCAAAAATTGTCTATTTCTTCCCTCGCTATATCTCATCGTTAACGGATGCGGAGAAGACGTTGAAGATGGCGTTTTGGAATGCGCTTAAACAGATTAAAGAGTAGAGATAATAGAGTAGAGATAGGAGATAAGAGAGCAAAGAGTAAATATGGTTTTCGCCAGCGGACTCACATCCTGCCCACAAAATTCTCCCGCTTCTGCCTTAAAATGTCCAGCCATGGCGATCATGCCCGCGTTATCGGTGCAATAACTGAAGGCAGGAATGAAAACCTCCCAACCTAATTCGGAACCCATTTCTTTAAGGCGATTGCGCAAGCCGGAGTTCGCGGAAACGCCGCCAGCGATGGCGATTTGAGTGCAATTCATCTCCTTCATAGCTTTCTTCGTTTTGCGAAGGAGCATATCGATGAGGGATTTTTGAACCGAGGCGCAGATGTCTGCTTTGTTTTCTTCGATGAAGTTCGGGTTGTTTTTGACTTCTTTTTGGAGGAAGTAGAGGATGGCGGTTTTGATGCCGGAAAAACTAAAATTCAAACCTGGCATTTCACCTAATGAGAAGGGGAAGCGGTCGGGGTTACCATCTTTGGCTAACTTATCAATCAATGGACCACCCGGGTAAGGAAGTCCGAGCAGTTTCGCCGTCTTATCAAAAGCCTCGCCCACCGCATCGTCCTGCGTTTCGCCGATGACTTCCATGTCGAGGGCGGATTTCACCCAAACTAATTGGGTGTGACCACCACTGACGGTCAGGCAAAGGAAAGGGAAAGAGGGTTTCGGATCCTCAATAAAATGCGCCAAAACGTGCGCCTGCATATGATTCACCTCGATTAACGGAATATTCAGACTAAGTGCCAAAGACTTCGCAAACGAGGTGCCGATTAATAAAGCTCCTAAAAGCCCAGGGCCCCTTGTGAAGGCAATGGCATTCAGTTCATTTTTGTTTATATTTGCTTTTTGCAGGGCCTCTGTCACGACAGGGATGATCGATTTTTGATGAGCTCTGCTGGCTAATTCGGGAACAACGCCTCCCCACTCGGTGTGGATGAGTTGCGTCGAGATGATATTGGACTTCAAAACGCCGTCCACCATCACGGCAGCCGATGTTTCATCGCAAGAAGATTCAATAGCCAGTAGCTTCATAAAAATAGAATTCTGCGCAAAAATACGGCAATATGGTCAAATATCTCAAAATCTTCGTCAAAACAATCCTCTACGGATTGCTGGGGATTTTTTTGTTGATTTTTGCAGCCATTCTTCTGCTCAGAGCCCCCATCAATCAGACCTTATTAGCGAATTATTTAGCTCCTAAAGTGGAAAAGGCGATCGGATACCCGGTCAAGATGAAGGGGATACAAATCAAGTTTTTTGATGAGGTAAGTGTCTATGATTTGGAGGTAAAAGACCCTTGGGGAGCGAAAATGATCCAAATCGAACAGTTGGATGTTAACTTTAGTATCTCCCATTTATTCCTACAACCTGGTAAACCAAGCCTAGATTATGCACGTTTAACACGTCCGAATGTCCATCTGATTTTTGAAAAGAAGACGGGTAAGATGAACATTGAGGAGTTTATTATTCGACTAGAAAACTGGATTACAGGAGGCGTTAAAACGGTGAAAAAAGGCCCTTCATCCATTTTTACCATACCGGAAGCGGAGGTAATTGATGGCTCTTTCTCTCTCGATGATAACACGAGAAAGAGTGAAGCAACCCGCCGTCACTTCGATATTTCCCACTTTACCTTAGCGAAGGTCTATTCGAAAGTCAAGAATTTCTACATCAAGAATGATACGCTTGGTCTTCAGGCAATAGGGCTAAGAACAAAGGATCCTTTGACTGGGTTCGATGTGAAAAGTCTGAATACTGTTTTCATGATTTCGGATCACCAGATGCGTTTTGATCAATTGGATTTGCGCTTTAATGATTCCCGTGTTACCCGGAAGTTCGTTGTGAATTACCGCGATATGAGCTCGATGACGCGTTGGATTACAGACGTAGATATGCAAGCGGACTTTAATGGGGCCTTAGTGAAAGGGGAGGATTTAGGCCGATTTGTGGAGGCGATGTACGAATACAAAGGTATGTATCGCTTGAAGGGAGCGCTTAGTGGTACGGTGGCGAAATTGAATCTGAAGAAATTTGAATTGGGCTTTGGGGAGAAGAGTGTTTTGAGGGGAGATTTTGGCTTTAAGGGACTACCTGATGTGGATAAGACAGACATGGATTTCACGATGAGATCGTCTCTTTTTTATCCTCAAGATTTAGGTACTTATATCACAAAGTCGGCGGCAGAAAACATGGTTATTCTAGGCCCTGTGGCTTTTGATGGCTTGTTCAAGGGGAATAATATGGTGTTTAGAACGGCCGGAAAATTAAAGACGGGTTTGGGTTATGTGGAGGCAGATGTCAAGATGAATCTGAAAGATTCGATGGCATTTTCTCGCTATGACGGGAAGATCAAATTGCAAAAATTTAAACTAGGGAAGCTCTTGGGAATGGAGTCTGTTTTGGGGACTTTGGACGCTGAGGGTCAATTGAAAGGCAATGGCTTCGCAAAGATATCCGCAAATATTGACTTTGATGGGAAGGTCTCAGAGATCTATTTTAATCAGTATTTATACCACAAGATTGCTTTGAAAGGGAATTTTCAGAAGCAATTATTCAAGGGTGAGGTGGTCGCTAAAGATACCAATTTAGTGGGCACGATGAGCGGTTTAATTGACCTTCGGGGAGCTAAACCGGTATACAAAATGCAGGGTGAAATCACCCACTCAAACTTGCACAATATTCGTTTATTGGACCCACAGGTCAGCTTGTCTACCGATTTTGAATTGGATTTCAAGGGTGATCGTTTTGATGATTTAGAGGGTAGAACGGTTTTCTATAATTCGACGTTGCGTACGCCAAATAAGCCGGACTTGCATGTCGAGTTAGTCACCCTCACCTCGGAGAATGGACCGGGGCAGAAACGTCATTACAAGTTGACGTCCGATTTAGTTTCCGCAGAAATAAGTGGGGAGTTTACCCCTAGTATTTTACAAGCTCAGTTGCGTCAAGTTGCAGAGGAATATGCGCTGTATTTCCAAAAAGGGTCAGACGAGCGTTGGGGTTATTATGCGACTCGGAAACACGAAATCGACACTAAATACAAGGCGGATTTTACGGTGATTTGCCACCGGGCAGATCCTATTTTGGCCCGCTTTTTTCCTTCTGTTCAGATCGGGGAGAACACGGTGTTTTCGGGTAATATTTCGAAAGGACGTACACTTTCACTCAGTTTAGAGGCCTATCCGGATACCTTGGTTTTAGGCGGTTACCACTTTTATCAATCTGTATTTTCTTTCCAAAGTTCTAAATTCTTAGGTGCTCCCGAGGTTTCCTCTAGTCTCGTTTTTACGTCTCGTAAGCAGCAATTAAACTTCTTGACGCCTACGGAGAATTTCAAGTTGGATGCCCTTTGGGATCAAGATCGGATCAATTTTGGTCTAGATTTTAAACAACAAGGAGAAGAGAATTTAGCCCATTTGGCAGGTGCTTGGAACTTCGAAGACGAGGGTTTGTCACTGAAATTTAAAGATACCTATTTCCGAATTTTAGGCCAAGACTGGGCGATGGATCCGGCCAATAAAATCACCATTCAGGGACAGGAATGGAAGGCGGATCGGGTCGTGGTTTCGAATCAAAATCAGTCGATTTCCTTGCAAGGAAGTCTGTCAACAGACACGACGGAGACCATTAAATTACGGGCAAATCACTTCCAATTGTCTACTCTAAAACCGTTGTTTTCCACGAAGACACAAGGGGAGTTAAATGGGGAAATAGCCATCCAAGATTGGTATAACCATACTCGTTTAGACTCCTGGTTGTTAGTGGATTCCTTGCGATTGAATACCTTTTTTATCGGAAACTTACAGGGCGTAGGAACCTATCTCGCAGATGAAAAAGCGATGGATTTGAATCTAAATTTGAACCGTTTGGGAGAATCAGTGATGTCCTTAACTGGGGCTTACAAGCCTTTTGAGGAGGAACAAAAACTGAACATAAAAGCGGAATTGAATCAGACGGATTTGCAGATTTTGGAACCCTTTACCTCCGGTATTTTCTCTAATTTGAAAGGGTCGGCTTCCGGGAATTTACACATCGGAGGCTTGCCTACGAAGCCAGAAATTACAGGAGATATGGTGTTCTCCAAGGCCGGTGCGGTATTTGATTATTTGAAAACAAGCCTGTCTGTTTCAGATACGGTGAACTTTACGCCGAGGCATATTACCGCAAAAAATTGGACGGTGGTAGACCCGGAAGGCAATAAAGCCTTAGTAAATACGAGTTTGTATTTTCCGGAGGGCAAGCCCTTTGAGCTGGACATTCAAGCGAATTTAGATCATTATAAATTGTTGAACACGACCCGTGAACCCAATTCCATTTACTATGGATTAGGCTATGCCACGGGGCCTATGCGTGTTTCGGGTACGGTCGATAATTTATTGGTTTCGGCAGACCTGAAATCAGAAAAAGGGACGCGTTTGTTTATCCCTTTAGACCGGGAGGAGGATGTAACTCAGGAAGAGGATTATTCGTTCGTTTCTGAATTGAATACCTTGACTATTGACCAAAATTTATCCAACGTCTCTTCTAAATTACAAGAGGATGGAATCACCTTAGATCTGCGTTTAGCCTTAACACCGGAGGCCTATGGTGAGGTGCAGTTTGATGCGAAAAAAGGGGATGTGATGCGGATGTATGGCTCGGGGGCGATTAAGATGAATTTGGACAAAAAAGGAGCCTTTAAAATGGTGGGTGATTATGCCATCGATCAAGGGGATTATACCTTCACGCTTCAAAATTTGATTAACAAGAAGTTTGCGATTCAACGCGGATCCAAGATCACTTGGACCGGAGATCCGCTAGAGGCGAACGTTAATATCAAGGCAATTTATACCCAATATGCCTCTCTATTCCCTATCCTTTTAGACACGACGAACAAGGGGAATATGCCGGAATTTAAAAGAAGATATCCGGTGGATGTGACGATTAGTTTACAAGATCGCCTCCTGTCACCTACGGTTAA
Source organism: Bacteroidota bacterium (assembly GCA_041158445.1). Classification (GTDB taxonomy): domain Bacteria; phylum Bacteroidota; class Bacteroidia; order Cytophagales; family Spirosomataceae; genus Aquirufa. The sequence continues at coordinate 5,979 of JBEBBJ010000064.1, read as the reverse complement.
TTTTGATATTGGGATTCGGGATTACCCAAAAGATATGACCTTGAATGGGGCAGTTACAGCCTTCGCAAATCGTATTAAAACGGATGATCAAGAGTTGACGCGTCAGGTGAGTAACCTCTTGCTTTTTGGACAGCTGGTCTCTCCGTTCGGAGGAAGTGGCATCGCCTTAGGGAATTTAATGGGTAATTTCACTGAAATGCTCTCGAATCAGTTAAGTAATTTGGCCTCTAAAATCAATAAGGATTTAGACATTTCCGTTTCCTTGGGTGGGGGAATCTTGAATCAGGATATCTTGTCGAACTTACAATTGCGGGCATCCTACAATTTTAATGATCGATTGCGCATTACACGAAGCGGTGGATTTACGGATGCAAGAAACCAAACGAGTCCGCAGATCTTATTGGGTGATTGGGCATTAGAATGGTTTGTGCGTCCGGACGGAAGTCTACGCCTAAAGACCTATAATCGCAACGTCCAAACGACGATCTTAGGCTCCTTCAACTCCTACCAAATCAACCAAACCCTTGGGGCAAGTTTATTGTACAATAAAGGGTTTAACACCTTCTTTTGGCAGAAGAAGAAATAAAAAAAGGCCACCCTTTCGGATGGCCTCTTCTAAAATTAGTGTAGGTAATTATTTTACCTCAAATGCTCCCGCTCCGATTTGGAAACCTTCTGCATATAATTCTACTGAATATTTACCTGGCTTGTAAGCAACTCCACCACGTGGGTAAGTAACTGCTACTGTTTGGCCATCGTTTGTGTATTCGAAAGTTTGCTTAGCTGTGTAAGTCAATTCTTTTCCGTTGATGCTGATACGGCCAGAACCGATTGCTTCATCTGATAAAGTAGCGCCTTCGCCATCGATCACACGTACGTAAACTGTCTTGTTTTCTAATTTTGTGATTGGGTTAGTCGCTAAGCTAAATACTACTTTTAACTTTTCGATTTTCTTTCCATTTAAACGAGAACGTTCTGTTTCTTTTCCTTTTGCGTTAACCGCTAACACTTTCAAGTTTTGCGCTTTTAATGCGGCAGCGATGCTCACTTTACGTGCTAATTCTTTGTTGCGTTGGCTTACAGAAGAAAGCGTATCGTTTAACGTTTGGTTTTGATTTTTTAAACCAGAGTTCTCTGTGTTTAACGTTGCGTTTTGCGTAGTTAACGTTTGGTTTGTATTCCTTGATCTTAGCTTCGTAAGAGGCGATTGTCGCGTGGTTTGAATTCTTTAAAGAGGCTTTGTCTTGCTCTAATTGAACTTTTAATGCTTCTAAATCAGCTACTTGACCGCCTAAAGATTTGATCTCTGCGATTTTAGCATCTAATTGAGTTGAAATAGAGTCCAAAGAAGAACGTGTATTAGCTAGTTCTGTTGCTTTTTCCTCGATTTGAGTAGCTTGATCTTTCGTCGTTTGGTACGAACGGAAGTACAATACACCTAGTACTGCCGTTAGCACAGCTAAGACAATAATGGCGGTTTTGGAATTGTTGTTAGGCGAATTTTCCATTGATTATAAATTGATTTTTAAGGGTTTATATTTTTTAATGCCGCAAAACTACAAAATAAAGTCGACATTTCGGTTTGAAGGCTCTTTTTGATTAATTTGCACTCCATTTATTCATCCTATGCCTACATACGATTTTATTGTCATCGGTTCTGGAATTGCGGGTTTATCCTACACGGTGAAAGTCGCGGACTATTTTAAGGAAAGAGATATTCCGGTAAAAATAGCCTTGATCACGAAGACCGTAGCGGAGGAAACGAACACAAAGTATGCGCAAGGTGGGATTGCCACGGTGTGGGATTCTGCGGATTCTTTTGAGAAACATATCGATGATACGATGGTTGCTGGCGACTTTGTGAGTGATCGAAAAGTCGTTGAAATCGTCGTGAAAGAAGCGCCTGAGCGCTTAAAAGAACTAATTGCCTATGGTACGGATTTCGATCGCCAGGCAGATGGTTCTTTTGATTTAGTGAAAGAAGGCGGCCATTCGGACAAGCGCATTCTGCACCACAAGGATTCAACAGGAAATGAAATCGAAAGAGCACTTTTAGCGAAAGTAAAGGCCTATAAAAGTGTGGATTTCTTCACGCATTATTTTGCCGTTGACTTAATTACCCAACACCATTTGGGCGAGAAAGTAACGAAAGACACGCCTGGTAAGAAGTGTTTTGGAGTCTATGTCTTGAATCTCAAGACGAATAAAATTGAAACTTTTTTAGGTAAAACTACGCTTTTAGCCACTGGTGGAATCGGTCAAGTCTATCAATCGACGACCAATCCAACGATTGCAACAGGCGACGGGATTGCCATGGCCTATCGCGCCAAAGCCTTCGTTCAAGGCATGGAATTCATTCAGTTTCACCCGACGGCACTCTATAACCCAGGGAAGAAACCTTCCTTCTTGATATCGGAAGCTGTCCGTGGACATGGCGGCATTCTAAAGAACCAAGATGGGTCCACTTTCATGGAAAAGTACGATTCTCGACTTTCTTTAGCCCCTCGGGACATCGTCGCTCGTGCGATCGATTCCGAGATGAAAAAGAATGGAACCGACCATGTATTTTTAGATACACGTCATATTCCGAAGGAGGAAATCCTCCAGCATTTCCCGATGATTTATGATCACTGCCTACGGGTTTTGGGAATAGATATGTCCAAAGAAATGATTCCTGTCGTACCCGCACAGCACTATTTATGTGGTGGTATTATTGTGAATGAATTCAGTCAAACCAATATCGAAAACCTCTATGCCGCCGGCGAATGTTCGTTTACGGGATTACACGGGGCGAATCGTTTGGCCTCGAATTCTTTATTGGAAGCCATCGTTTATGCACACCGTGCTTTTGAAAAATCGATAGAGGAGTATGGAAAGCAAGTCTTGCCTGAGGGCATTCCTTCCTGGAATGATGACGGAACGCGTCACCCGGAGGAGATGGTATTAGTGACCGAAATGACCCGAGAATTAGAGTCGATCATGTCGAATTACGTGGGAATTGTTCGCACGGATCGCCGTTTGAAAAGAGCCTATGATCGTTTGGAATTAATCTACTTAGAGCACGAAGAATTGTACCGTCAATCGAAGATTACGGTTCCATTATGTGAATTAAGAAACATGATTAACGTGGCTTATTTGATTATCAAACATGCACGCGCTCAACGAGAAAATAAAGGATTGCACTATAACCTAGATCTGATTCTTTAGGTAAGAAACGATAACTTCAAGCCCTTTTTCGAAGTGGTGATTATTCGGAATCACGATATCACAAGAGCGTTTGTGAGGTCTAATATATTCCTCATACGTCGGTTTCACATGGTATTTCCAGCGGTACATGACATCTTGTAAGTCGTAACCACGTTCTTCATTATCTCGTTTAATTCTGCGCTTTAACTTGATTTTATCTTGCGCATCGATGAAGATTTTTAGGTCCAAAAGCTGTGCCACCTCCGGAAAGTGAAACACAAAAATCCCTTCTACTACCAGAATCTTCCGCGGATGGAAATGCAGTAAATCAGGTACTTTTTCGGAGTTATTAAAGGTGTATTCTACTCGGCTGACCACTTCCCCGTTGCGCAATTTTTCAATATCAGCTGCAAAAGCTTGGTCGTCTATGGCTCCCGGTAAGTCGAAATTTTCGATCCCATTGTGATCCTTCGTCTGCTGGTCGATAGGTCGATAATAATTGTCTTGAGACAAAAGACAGATGTCATCTGACTTGAACTGTTCCATTAATCGGCTTAAGAAGAGGGTTTTACCCGAGGCGCTACCTCCGGTAATACCGATAATAAAGGGACGTTCGATTGTTGACATGTGTGTTTAATTCGGATGCAAATTTGCGAAAAGGTTTTTATTTAAGCTAAAAAACGCCTTTCATTTTCGGAATTTCAAATACACGGCTACCTCGTCTTTCGTCTTTGTAGCTTCATATTGAAAGCCGCCCTGGGTGAATTCGGCAATGATTTCTTTTTCAAAAAATAAGTCTTTTCCACAGCCATCGTGTTGTAATCGGTGGTATTTTGAAATTTCTTCTTCGATGATCACGATACCGCCTTCATTCAAGGCCTTGTGTATTTTCGCTAACATGGCTGGGCGATCCTCGAATTCATGCCAGGCGTTAAAAATCCAAATTTGGTCTTTCTCTGAGATTTTATCTGGGTTTAATTCGACCTCTGTTTTCCAGGTCAATCCTGTTTTTTCGGTGAAATAGGCAATACTTTCATCGATGTCCTCCTTTTCTACTAAGGGGTCTACAAAAGCCATTTTCTTCGCGGGATAGTGCAGGCAAAGGCTCACTTCCCACCAGCCATATCCACATCCGATCGAAGCGATATGATCTTCATTTTGCCAAAGCGCAAATTCGTAGAATTCTTTCATAGACCCGCAATTTAAGGTATATTTGGCCAATAAAATAAAACAAGATGGCTATTTTTATTGCACCTACGGCTAGCGTGATGGGCTGTGTTTTCATCTCTAAAGACGTTTCAGTTTGGTACGGTGCTGTCATTCGAGCAGATGTCGAAGAAATTCATTTGGGTGAAGGATGTAATATTCAGGATAACGCCGTTTTACATGCAGATGAAGGTGACAAAACCATCATCGGTGCACACGTTACGGTGGGTCATGGTGCCATTGTTCATGGAGCCGAAATAGGGGAGGGCAGTCTCGTAGGAATGCAAGCGACGGTATTGAATAGAGCCAAAGTAGGCAAATTCTGCCTCATCGGAGCCCATGCTCTCGTGACGGAAGGGATGGAAATTCCGGATTATTCCCTCGTTTTAGGAACCCCTGCTAAAGTCGTAAAAACCTTAAATGAAGATCAAATCAATCGCCTGAAATTTGGTCCTCCGCACTATGTCAAAATGGGTGCAGAACACAAAGCCGGCAAATTTCCGTTATTAACCGCAGCAGACTTCGAATAATGGAACTCGTAATCATTAGACACGCCCATGCTGGTCCCTATACTGACGATGACAAAGGTCGACACTTGTCTGAACGAGGAATCGAAGAGGCTTTATTGTTAGGCGAATGGATGCATTTGAAGCAATTTCCAGCTGGATTTTGGCTTATTTCAGATGCGATTCGTACCCGCGAAACAGCAGAGTTATTGGGTAAACCTTTTTCAGAGTTTGAGCTATCCGATTTTTGGTATGTGTCTAGTGGACCTGATTATTTGACTGAAATCGCTAAAAGAACAGAACCCGTTTTATATTTAGTAGCACACAATCCCTCCGTTTCTTATTTAGCCTCATATTTATCCGGCGAAATGATTCAAATGGAAACAGCTGGATGTGTATATTTGCAATTCCCAGGATTAAGTTCTTGGTCAGAAATCACCCAAGGTTCAGCCACATTACTCCATCAACTATGAACAAAAATCAAAAGATCTTTCGCTGGGTATTAATTCTGTTCACGCTGCTGATGATTGCGCTAGCGGTGCAGATGGCGGTGAATACGACGGCGCCGTGTCGGTAGTCGGTAGTCGGTAGTCGGTAGTCGGTAGTCGGTAGTCGGTAGTCGGTAGTCGGTAGTCGGTAGTCGGTAGTCGGTAGTCGGTAGTCGGTAGTATAAAATTAAGAGATAAAATTACAGATATTTCCTAAATGCATCGCCTCCGGCGATTCAAACTCTATGCTTTATTCTTTGTGCTTTATGCTTTAAATCTCTACTCTCTACTCTCTACTCTATTATCTCTAATCTACACTCTCTACTCTATAATCTATACTCTAAAGCACCGAAGCAATGTGACGAAGGTGGTGAGTACAATGCCACGCATAAATCCCTAATACCTTATCCATCGTATATGTAAACCCTCTCTCCGGATGTAGGTAGGTCTTTTTCCAATCTTCTTCTTTCAAAGTTTCCATCAAGTATACCCATCGTAAGTGGATGTAGCGTAAACCCTCAATGGACCAAGCAATGGGCGCTTGATTGCCGTCTGGCATAGATGCCCAATCATCTTCGCTGTATGGTTTGATG
>JBEBBJ010000063.1:0-8441 GCA_041158445.1 Bacteroidota bacterium | reverse complement strand
AGCGGAATTAGAGGCTGAAGTGGCTCGATTAAGAGAAATTGAATCAAGTCTTTTTAGAGCGTTAAAGTTAGCGGAGGAAAGTCAACAAAACTTTTCCGCAAAAATGGAAAAAGAAGCCAAATCCATTCTAGATAAGGCCAATAAAGAGGCAGAAGCGATCAAAAAGAAGGCAGATTCAGATGCCCAAAAGCAAGCTTTGTTGACAGAAAATGAGCGTAAACAAACCTTAGCGCAAGCTAATCAAGAGCTAAAAGAGCAAGAGCGCCAATTACGTAATCTACAAGAAGCTCAGAAAGAGATAGCTTCACAATTAAAGTCTATTTCGGAACAAACTTTAGGGTCTATCGCGAACTGGGTATCTACTGATTTAGTAGCCCCTATAGCTCCATTAACACCTGCTGCACCTAAACCTACCTCTAAAAGAGGTCGTAAGCCAGGTGTGAAAAATAAGCCGAAAACGAAAGCTAAACCTACCGCTAAATCAGTGGCAAAAGTAAAGCCGGCTCCTAAGGCAAAACCTGCTACGAAAGCAGTGGCAAAAGCAAAACCTGCGGCAGTAGCAAAACAGGCCGATAAAGCAATTCCTGCGAAAAGAGGACCTAAACCAAAGGATAAAACAGCTGCCGTTAAAACTGAAAAACCGACACCTGCAAAGCGTGGTCCAAAGCCTAAAATTAGTTTAGAAACAGTTTCTGATGAGGGTTTACCAACGTTAAACAAGGTTTTAGAGGCCTACGCAAAATCATCTGGGCCTCGTGGTAAAGTAGGGGAGATCAACTAGCACATGGCGAATTACCAGGTTTCTATTGAAGATATTCGGATTTTTGCTTTTCATGGATTGTATCCAGAGGAGCGTATTTTGGGAAATTGGTATACCTTAGACGTGATAGTAGAATCCGAAACCCAGCCTAATTTTTCTGACGACATTGCCAATACCATCGATTATTCTCAGATATATGCCATTTGCAAGCAGATAATGGCTATTCCGGTGGATTTATTGGAGACGGTAGCTGAAAAAATTGCACAGAAAATTCGGGATGATATTTCAGAAGAAGTGTCCATTCTAGTTCAAATTTCAAAGGAAAACCCACCTATGGGACTTTCTTCAGGTAGAAGCACTGTCGTTTATCGCCTCGATTAATTTTTGTATAGATTTATTGTTTAAATTTGGCATAGTTAAACTGAATTTATGCGTCACCAAGTTACCATTAAAGATATTGCCAAACAGCTGGGAGTTTCAGTTGCGACCGTATCGAGGGCTTTACGTGATTTGCCAGATATTCATCCTGATACGAAGAAATTGGTTTTGGATTTAGCCAAAGAGCTAGATTACCAACCCAATGTACTCGCCACCAGTTTAGTTAAATCGAAGACCAAAACACTCGGTCTCATCGTCCCTGATTTAGGTTATTATTTCTTTTCTACTGTCGTAAAAGCCGTAGAAGACGCCGCAATCGCTGCAGGATATTCCCTTTTGATCGCTCAAACACAAGAGTCATTTGAACGTGAATTAACGAATATTCAAAACCTTTCTCGGTCTCAAGTAGAAGGGATTATTATCTCCTTATCGCGAGAGACTGTCAATTTTGATCATTTAACTCGCTTGCAGAGACGTGGGATTCCTCTTGTATTCTTTGATCGCGATAGTGACGAAATTGATGCGTCTAAAGTGATGGTGGATAATGAGCAATCAGCTTATGAAGCAGTTAAACATCTGATTGAGAATGGTTGCAAGCGCATTGCTTTTTTAGCAGGGCCCAAAAACGTATCTGTCAGTAACCAGCGTCGAATGGGTTATTCCAGAGCCTTACAAGAAGCAGGAATTGAATCAGATCCTTCCTTAATTATTCATAGTGATTACTTCCAAGATTCCGCGATTGCCAAAACGCATCAATTGATGAAGGAAGCAAATCGTCCTGATGGGATTCTGGTGGTTTCTGATCGTTTAGCGATAGGTGTATTGATTGCTCTTCGGGAATTGAATATCTCCGTTCCGGATGAAGTAAAAATGGTTAGTTTCAATAACGAACCGATCTGTTCTTTAGTTTCTCCTACGATTTCTTCAATTGCGCAGCCTTTGGAAGAAATAGGCCGTTTATCTGTAGAATTATTGCTTGAACAAATCGAGCATAAAACCGATAATCCGACCCCGAGAGTGGAAGTTTTAAAGACAAAATTGATTGTACGGGAGTCTTCTGTTCAGAAAAAATAAACCCCATTTTTTACCCTCATTTTTTCTTGGAAAAATAGGCAAAATTTAAGATATTTGTTCTATTGAAAAATACCGCTTTTCGCTGTGTTTTTCTCTTGAATCAAAACAGTTTTTATGTCATTACAAAGCAATGTTATCCCTATAAACATCGAAGATGAAATGAGGGGAGCGTACATCGATTATTCGATGTCAGTTATTGTGTCTCGTGCGCTTCCAGACGTACGTGATGGATTAAAGCCAGTTCACAGAAGGGTGTTATTCGGAATGGAGGAACTGGGAGTTAGTTACAACAAATCCTATAAAAAGTCTGCTCGTATTGTCGGAGAGGTACTAGGTAAGTATCACCCACACGGTGATTCTTCTGTATATGACACGATGGTACGTATGGCCCAAGATTGGTCTTTACGTTATCCTTTAGTGGATGGTCAAGGTAACTTTGGTTCAGTGGATGGTGATTCTCCGGCAGCGATGCGTTATACGGAGGCTCGTTTGAAGCGTATTGCGGATGAGTTGCTTTCTGATTTGAACAAAGAAACGGTTGATTTTCAGCCTAACTTTGATGATTCCTTGGAAGAACCGACGGTTTTACCAGCTAAGATTCCTAATCTATTATTGAACGGTACCTCAGGTATCGCGGTAGGTATGGCGACGAATATGGCGCCACATAACCTGAACGAAGTAGTGGATGGAATTTCAGCCTATATTGATAATCGGGATATTACGATTTTAGAGTTGATGCAATACATCAAGGCGCCAGATTTCCCTACAGGTGGAACAATTTATGGTGTTCAAGGTATTCGCAATGCTTTTGAAACAGGTCGTGGTCGTATTGTGGTTCGTGGAAACGCGACTTTTGATACATCGAAAACGGGGAAAGAGCAGATTGTCGTTTCCGAGATTCCGTATATGGTTAACAAGGCGTCATTAATCAAGCAATGTGCTGATTTAGTGAACGACAAGAAGATCGAAGGTATCTCTGAGATTCGCGATGAGTCAGACCGCCAAGGTATGCGTATTGTATTCGATTTAAAGCGTGACGCAGTAGCGAATGTGGTATTGAATAACTTGTACAAGCATACGGCGTTACAATCATCGTTCTCGGTGAATAACGTTGCCTTGGTGAAAGGACGTCCAATGATGTTGAATCTGAAGGACTTGATTCATCACTTTGTAGAGCATAGAAATGAGATTATCGTACGTCGTACACAATATGATTTACGTGAGGCACGTAAGCGTGCTCATATTTTGGAAGGCTTTATTATTGCCCTAGATAACCTAGATGCAGTGATTAAGTTGATCCGTGAGTCGAAAGATCCGAATGCGGCTCAAGAAGGCTTGATGTCTAAATTCAACTTATCAGAGCTTCAATCGAAAGCTATCCTGGAGATGCGTTTACAACGCTTAACTGGTATGGAGCGGGAGAAGATTATGAATGAGTTCGCTGAGATTATGAAGTTGATTGAAGATTTGGAAGATATTTTGGCCAAACCTGAGCGTCAATTACAGATCATCAAAGACGAATTAAACGACATCAAACAACGTTATGGCGATGAGCGTAGAACGCAAATCAACATGACGGATGAGGAATTCTCTGTAGAAGATATGATTGCGGATGACGAGATGTTAATCACCGTTTCTGCACAAGGTTATATTAAGCGTACGCCGATCACAGAATATCGTTCACAATCGCGTGGGGGAGTAGGTTCTCGTGCGGTAGCTACGAAAGATGATGATTATACCGAGCATTTGTTCTCTGCAACGATGCACAATTGGTTATTGTTCTTCACTGAACGCGGTAAATGCTTCTGGTTACGTGTTTACGCGGTTCCAGAGGGCTCTAAAGTATCCAAAGGTCGTCCTATCCAAAACTTGATGAATATCGAGAACGGTGACACGATCAGAGCCGTTATCAACGTGAAGTCAATCACAGATCCAGATTACATTGATAATAACTTCATTGTGATGTGTACGGAAGACGGTACAATCAAGAAAACATCTCTTGAGGCTTATTCTCGTCCGCGTCAAAACGGTATTATCGCGATCACGATTCGCGAAGGAGACCGTTTATTAGATGTAGCCTTAACAAATGGTAACAACCAAATCGTTATCGCTACGAACACGGGTCGTTCTGTTCGTTTCGAAGAAACACGTGTTCGCCCAATGGGTCGTTCAGCCGCTGGTGTGAAGGGTATTTGGATTGATGAAGACATCCCGACGGAGAAAGTAATCGGAATGGTTTGCGTTTCTGACCCAGAAGTACAGCAATTGTTAGTGGTTTCTGAGAAAGGTTTTGGTAAGCGTTCTGAAGTAGAAGATTACCGATTAACGAATCGCGGTGGTAAAGGGGTTAAGGCCTTAAATATCACAGAGAAAACGGGTAACTTAGTCGCTATCAAGGAAGTAAATGATAATAACGACTTGATGATTATTACCAAAGCAGGTATTTTAATCCGTACTAGCGTCGCAGAACTTCGTGTGATGGGACGTAATACGCAAGGGGTTAAATTGATTCGTTTGAAGAATGAATCGGATGAGATTTCATCTGTAACGAAGATCGAAAAAGAACCAGAGCCAGAAGAGGTAGAGGTTGTAGACGGTGTTGAGTTAGTGGATGGCGTTGAGGCAACTAGTGCCGTAACTGAAGCTCCAGAAGGAGGGGAGGAGACTGCATCTGAGGCATCTGCTGAAGAAGTAACTGAAGAATAATTTTACAGGCTCGTATGAAAATACGAGCCTTTTTTTTAATTAAATAAAACAATGAAAAAACTACTTTTATCCCTGTTTACGGTGGCTTTGGCGATGAATGCTTCATTTGGCCAAGCAGAAAAAGCATTAGTTGATGCACAAAAGAAAAGCATCAGCGACGCAATTAAGAAATCTGACGAAGATGTAAAGAAAGCCCCTACAAAAGCTCGTTTATGGTTGACTCGTTCTCAAGCTTATTTGGATTTAGCTTCTTTCCCTGATTCAACATTCGCTTTAACGAATCCAGAGGCAGCTTTCCAAGCTTTGGAATACGCTAACGAAGCTATCAAATTAGACACCAAAGAAGGCAAAAAAGGTTCTGTAGCCAAAGAAGCAGACCAAATGATGGTAGAGAAGAAATTCTCTAACGCTTTCTTAAACATGGGTGTAGTGAAATACCAAGGTAAAGACTATAAAGCTTCTTTACGCTACATGTCTAAAGCTTCTGAAGTAGCTCCCAATGACACCATTACAGCGATGTACACTGGTGTAACGGCGCAATTATGCCAAGAAGATAAGATTGCTCAGGCAGCTTATGAAAAATATATGTCTATTGGCGGTAAAGACTTAGCCATCCTGTATGGTTTGTCTCAAATCTACAAAAACAACAAGGATGAAGACAAAGCTTTAGGTATTATCGAAAAAGCCATTTCAATTTATCCAGCAAACAAGGACTTGAAAGGGGAGAAGTTCAATATGTTAATTGCTTTCAATCGCATCGATCAAGCTATTACACAATTAACTCAAACAACTGCGAATGATCCTAAAGATGGTATTTCTTGGTTAAACCTAGGTTTATTATACGAAAACAAGGTTTCAGGTATAAATGATGAAATCAGAAAGATTCAAGATAAATCATCTAAGGTACAAGAAGTAGAACGTCGTTTGACTGCTCAGAATGATCAAATCTCTGCTTTCCAAGATGAAGTTAAGCGTACAAAAGCGAAGTTGAAAACAGCAACGACACCGAAGGCAAAAGCTTCAGTCAACTCACAAGTGGCAAGTTTAGAGGCTAAAGTGAAGGATTTAAATGACGTATTAAAAGGTATTCAAGACGAGAAAGCTGCAGCTGTTGCTGCTGCTGGTGATGCTGCTGCTAACAAGGCTAGAATCGATGAATTGTCTGCTAAAGTGAAGGAAATTCGTACAAACTTGCCTACTTATTATACAAAGGCATTAGAAGCTGATGCAAACAATTATGACGCTTTATATCAAATGGGTGCATACTATTATAATGACGCTGTAGAAATCAAACGTCAGGTGAATAGCATGGATATGAACGAATACAAGAAGACTGGTAAAGATTTAGAAGCTAAATTAGCCGTTAAATACAATGAGGCTTTGCCGTACTTTGAGCGTGGATTTAAAGTGAAGAAAGACGAAGACTTGAAGGAAATCTTGAAGCAAGTATATCGTGAATTGAAAGACGAAGCTAAATTAGCTGAGTTAGAGAAATAAGTCACTAGTTGAGAGTCGCTAGTCACTAGTTGATAATGGAAAGGGCTGCTTAGAAATAGGTAGCCCTTTTCTTGTGGTTTATATTTTATTTAACATAATATAAATTATATAACATTTAGTCACTAGCGGTCAGTCGCTAGTCAGGAGTCAAAATAGTGTGATTTGAGATAATAATATAGTGACTACCGACTCTCGACTTTCGACTAGCGACTAGCGACTTTCGACTAGCGACTATCGACTAGCGACTGCGAAGCTCACCGTAAACTCCGTAAACGAATCCGGCACAGAAACCACGGAGATTTGGCCATTGTGAAGTTGAATGATCCGTTCTACGAGTGATAAACCAATGCCATAACCCTTAGAGGATGCGGTATTTTCGCCTCTAAAGAATGGTTGGAAGATATAAGGTAAATCGTTCGCTGGAATGCCTTTCCCTTCGTTTTTGACGAAAATTTGAATGGAATTACCGGAATTTTTGAAGCTAACTTGGGCTGATTTTGAAGGGCTGAATTTGCAGGCATTCTCCATTAAATTCTTCAAAGCCGTTAAGATGAGCTTATCATCGCCTTTTACCAATAACATTTCTTCGTCCTCTGGCATGTGTGAGGTATCGATGCTGACCTTGTAAGCGCTGTTTAGCTTTTGGGTTAAGCTTCTAGCTTCCCAAAGTATTTCATCAATTCTCCACTCATTAAAGCCCGCCTGGCTGTCAGAAAGGCTTAGTTTGTTGAGTTCTAAGAGTGATTCAGTGATGGCAGCTAAATCCTGGGTGTCTTCAAGTACCGAGCTGATGGTTTTTTTGTAATCACCTGTTTCTCTTTCCTTTAGTAAACTCACTTCTAATTGGGAAGAAATTTTGGTTAATGGATTCTTTAACTCGTGCGAAACGTTAGCGATGAATGTTTTTTGCAATTTAAAGGCGTTTTCGATACGTTCTAGTAGTCGATTGACTGTAGACACCATCTTCCCTATTTCGTCCTCAAAATCAGGCGATTTCAGGCGTTCTTCTAGACGTTTTGGTGATAACTTATCTACTTGTTGGATTACTTCTGAGATGGGATTAACGGCTTGTCCGGCAAAAAACCAGCCTGAGAGCACTACAATGAGGATAAATAAGAGGAATAAGGCGATGAGGATGTTCTTTAGATCTTTGGCATTTTCAGCCGAATATTGGTCTACTGCACCTGCAAAAACGACCAAACGACCCTGTGGTGTCGCAAAAACGGTTCCTAAAACCTCAATATCTTCGCGTTGGAAGCGTATTTCTTGCTTCTGGCGTACTTGTTTAATTAAATCTACATCAATGTGTAAATTGATACTATCGTTCGAAGCATAGATGCGTTCATTGCATAAATCATATACTAATATGCTCTCTCGGTACAGTAAATCACGGTTTGTTTGACCGATGATCCCCATTAATTTGGAGTCAACCTGGTTTACGTTGACTAATAACTGGGCAGTGGTGTTCGCTTTTTGGCGTAAACGACTATAAAATTTATCCTTGTAATTTTCTTGAGTGAAAATGTAGATAATGAAATAAGATACGAATAGAATCGCAGAAACGAGGTAGGTAAACTGATAAGTCAGCCTGGATCTAATCTGCATTTTATTCGTTTTTTAAGATATAACCTCTGCCAAATTGGGTGTGAATTAACTTACTCGCAAAGCCTTTATCGACTTTCTTACGCAGGTAATTAACATATACTTCAATCAAATTGGAGCTATTTTCATCTTCTACTTCCCAAATATTCTCCGCAATTTGTGCCTTCGAAATAACCATCTCTTGGTTACGAAGGAAGTATTCCAATAGTTGAAACTCCTTAGAAGTTAAGTTAATCGACTGACCAGAACGAGTTACTAATTTGGAAATAAGATCCATTTCTAAATCAGCAAATTTTAACGTTTGGGCGTCTAATTGGGTTTGGGAGGAACGCTTTAATAAGGCCTTAATGCGAGCTAAAAACTCCTTGAAATCAAATGGTTTACCTAAATAATCGTCAGCACCTGCCTCAAAACCAACCAATTT
>JBEBBJ010000062.1:0-12412 GCA_041158445.1 Bacteroidota bacterium | reverse complement strand
GCCTGGCGTGGGACCTTATACGGCGGCGGCGATTGCGTCCTTTGCTTTTAATGAGGCCAAAGCCGTAGTAGACGGCAACGTCTTCCGGGTTTTGTCACGGGTATTCGAAGTAGAAACAGATATTGCCTCCTCTGCGGCTCGAGGAGTTTTTACTTCACTAGCTCAGTCATTAATTCCGGCTGCGGATCCGGCGGGATTTAATCAGGCCATCATGGAGTTTGGCGCTTTGCAATGTACGCCGGCACCAGATTGTTCTGTTTGTCCAGCCGAGTCGCTGAGTTACCGATAAAATCAAAGAAGACGAAGGTCAAAGAAATACAAATGGACTACCTGGTCATCGAGCAGAAGGGTCAGCTTTTAGTGCGCGAGCGGACTGAAAACGGGATTTGGAAGGGATTATGGGAGTTCTATTTAATCGAAGGATCGCTGGAATGGCTCCCATTTCCTCGTCAAACACTAAAATCCCCACCCGTACATCTATTAAGTCACCGAAAAATCAATTGTGAAGCGTGGCATGTTCAAGTTCCTGATAATTTTGACTTGGAAATTCCGGAGGGATATGGCTGGATGAGCCCCTCAGAGTTCGAGAGTAAAGGAAAACCTGTTTTGCTTTTGAACCTAATAACTGATAATTTAGACTGTCCTATTTTACAAGACATTTCACCCGCTTACCTTTAGGCAATGCAAGGAGCCTTGCTGAGCTAACCCTTTAAACGACAAATCATTATGGCTGGAGTAAACAAAGTTATTTTACTAGGAAATTTAGGCGCTGATCCGGAAGTGCGCGCGCTTCCTAGCGGTGTGAAAGTAGCAAACATTAACATCGCGACCTCCGAGTCGTATACCGGAAAAGACGGACAACGGGTAGATCAAACGGAATGGCATCGCGTGGAGCTTTGGGATAACCTGGCGAACATCGCGGAGCAGTATTTGAAAAAAGGAAATCAAGTATATATCGAAGGAAAAATTCGTTCCGAAGAATGGCAAGATAAAAATGGTGCAACCGTTCGCGGCTATAAAGTTCGTGCTACCTCGATTAACCTAATCGGTGGACGCAATGAAGGCTCCCCAGCGTCTGCTCCAGCAGCAGAAAGACCGAAGCCAGAAGCCGTTTTAACGGGAGCGCCCAAGTCAGAGCCTTTCCCTCCGATGATGGAAGAAGGAGATGACCTGCCGTTTTAAATTTAATGTGACAAAAAAGGGAATATCGCTTTTCGTATTCCCTTTTTTGTAAATTTGCATCGATCAGTTCACTCAAAATATGGACCCAGACCCCTTACCCAATCTCTTTTTACTCGCCTTGGAGCCTTCCATTAGTGTGAGTTCAATTGCGCTTATTTCCTTCGTTTTAGTGGCTCTGTTGTTTCTATCTGCCGTTTTAGCCGGATCAGAGGTAGCTTTCTTTTCCCTGAATGCAGACCAACGAATCTACCTACGTGAAAGTGATGTTAGCACAGAGAAAAAGGTCAGTGTATTACTCGAAAAACCACAGCAATTACTCGCTACTTTGTTGATTTCCATCAACTTTGTGAATATTATTTTCATTACGCTAGCCAATTATTTGACCTCTCAAGTGATGGGAGAACAGTCGATGGAGACGCTGGTCGTGACCCTGTTTTTGTTGTTTGGGGTGACCTTTATTATTACGTTTTTCGGAGAATTAATTCCCAAAGTCTGGGCACAACAGAATAACCTGAATTTCGCCCGCTATTCTGCGCCGCTGATCAGCTTTTTAAGTTTCGTTTTTGCGCCGCTTTCGAAAGCGCTCTTAGGTATCTCTGGATTGATCGAGAAACGCGTGAAGAAGAAGTCGTATACGCTAACTTCCCAGGAGTTAAATCAGGCGTTGGAGATTACCACGGATGAGAATACGAGTGATCGAGAAAAAGATATTTTACGCGGGATTCTGAATTTTGGGAATATCTCTGTGAAATCGGTGATGCAGGCAAGACGCGATATCGTTGCCTTCGACACGAGCATGAATTTCCACGAATTAATGGACCTCATTAACAAGAATGGCTATTCTCGTGTGCCGGTATTCAATGAGACCATCGATAAAATCGAGGGTATTTTGTATATCAAAGACTTATTAAAACACATCGACCAAGACGAGAACTTCGATTGGCTACCCCTTTTACATACTCCATTCTTCGTACCGGAAAACAAGAAAATCGATGATCTTTTGTACGATTTTCAAGAGAAAAGGGTGCACATGGCCATCATCGTAAATGAATACGGCGAGACCGAAGGTTTAGTCACGATGGAAGATATCATCGAAGAGATCGTAGGTGAGATCAATGACGAGTTCGATGAGGTGGAAGCAGATTACAAGAAAATCGCTGATAACATCTATGTGTTCGAGGCGAAGACTTCCTTGAACGATTTCTGTCGCGTATTTGAAATTGATGGAGCTTATTTCGAGAAGGCCAAAGGCGAGAGCGAAACCCTTGCCGGTTTGATTATCGAACTTTTCGGAAGAATCCCAAGTGCGGGAGAGGAAATCGAATTCGAAGATTTTACTTTCAAAGTGCAGTCTGTCGATACTCGCCGTATCAAAAAGGTGCGCGTGACCCAGCGTTTATCCGCGGATCAAGACGATTCCCAAAACTAATTAGCTTACCACCATCAGTTTCGCGAAGCTCAATAAGAGTGTCTTCTCGCCTACCCCTTTTTCAAAATCAATCACCGCTTTGCGTTCTGCGCCATTCACGTCGATACGTTTGATGAGGCCGAAACCGAATTTAGCGTGCTCAACTTTTTGGCCGGCGGCTAAAGCTAGGGCATCCGTCGCCTGAAAGTTCGTGGAAACCACGTGCTGGTAATTCGTATTCGTCGTTGGCTTTTGAATCAGCTGAGCTGCAGATGGAGCTGGTTTAGCCGTAAATCCTGTTTTCTGAACCGGACGGAAACTAGCCACTTCCTTGCGAGCGCCAGCCGGCTTCGCCATTTTGACAAAATTAGGATCTAATTCATTCAAGAATCGACTCGGCTCGCAAGCCTTCAATCGACCAAATTGGTAGCGCGATTCCGCATACGAAATCATCAACTTCTTCTCTGCCCGAGTCACCGCTACGTAAAACAAACGACGCTCCTCCTCGAGGTCCTGCTGGGATTGCAACATCATTTGGGACGGGAATAAATCCTCCTCTAATCCCACTAAGAAGACGCGATTAAACTCTAAACCCTTCGCCGAGTGTATCGTCATCAAAGTCACCTTATCGCGATCCGCCGGATCTTCATCCGCATCTGCGTTTGTTAACAAGGAAACGGATTGCAAGAAGGTCGCGAGCGACTTGTCCTCGTTCTCCGGATTGTCCACGAAAGACTTGATGGCATTCAGTAATTCTTGTAAGTTTTGGTAGCGCGCTAAACCCTCTACCGTCTTGTCTTCGTACAATTCGCGCAATAAACCCGAGGCTTTTGCCACGTGATTCGCTACCTCGTAGGCATCCTTTTTCTCAACCTCGACCATCAATTTGAAGGACTTGATCAAATCAGAGAAAGCCTCGATTCCCGCACTTCCGCGTGCCGCTTGAAATTGCCCAATATTCGAAACGATGTCCCAAACCGGCACATTGTTTTCCGCAGCCGTTACCACGATTTTAGCGATGGTCGTATCACCAATACCACGTTTTGGCAAATTGATGATGCGCTTAAAGGCCTCCTCATCGTTCTGGTTCACCGTAAAACGCAGGTAGCCTAACACGTCCTTGATCTCCTTGCGTTGGTAGAAAGAAACACCACCGATGATGCGGTATTTGATATTTAGACGGCGCAAGGCCTCCTCAAAAGAACGCGATTGCGCATTCGTGCGGTACAAAATAGCGAAATCAGACCAGGTCAAATTCTCTTTCTGAGCTGCCTCGAAAATCGTCGAAGCAATCATCCGACCCTCTTCGTTATCACTAGAAGCACGGATGATTTCAATATCATCTCCATCCTCGTTCGAGGTAAAGACGTCTTTCTTTAATTGATTTTTATTGCGAGAGATAATCGAATTCGCAACGGCCACAATAGCCTTCGTAGAACGGTAATTCTCTTCTAATTTAATGGTCACCAAGTCCGAATAATCACGCTCGAAATTCAGGATATTCTGGATATCGGCGCCACGGAAGGCATAAATGGACTGCGCATCGTCACCCACCACACAGATGTTGCGATTCACTGCAGACAGTTTCTTTGTGATTAAATACTGGGACACGTTCGTATCCTGAAACTCATCCACCATCACGTGCTTGAACTTGTGTTGGTATTTGTTCAATACGTCCAAATGGTCGCGGAAAAGGATGTTCGTTTGGAATAACAAATCATCAAAGTCCATCGCATTCGCCGCAAAGCAGCGTGCGCAGTAGAGCTGGTATAATTCGCCCATCGCTGGGATGCGAGCCAGGCGATCTTCTTCGGCTAAAATGGAAGATCCTGTATATTGTGCCGGGCCTATTAATCGGTTTTTAGCATTCGAAATGCGGTTTAAAACCAGGTTTACTTTGTATACTTTATCGTCTAGATTCTTCTCTTTAATCAGCGCGCGGATTAAAGATTTCGAATCATCGGTATCGTAAATAGAAAAGTTCGAAGTATACCCGAGGCGTTCGCCTTCGAAACGAAGAATTTTGGCAAAAATCGAGTGAAACGTACCCATCCAAATGTTCTTCGCCGCATTCCCTATCACCGTCTCGATACGATGACGCATCTCGCCCGCCGCCTTGTTCGTAAAGGTCAACAGTAAGATCGCAAATGGATCCACGCCTTTCTCAATCAAATGTGCCGTACGATACGTCAGCACGCGGGTCTTTCCAGATCCGGCGCCGGCGATGATCATCAAAGGACCATCAATATGTTCGACTGCTTTTCGTTGAGGCTCGTTCAGGCCAGCTAGGTAATCCATCTGTTTTGGGCTAATCAATAAGGGCTGTAAAAATACGAAATTAAGCCCGGATTTGCCCTATGAAATTAGACTTTATAGTATCTTTTTCGGGAGTCGAAGAAGGCCAAAATTCCCGCCCAAATCACTACATAAATCAGCGCTCCCGCCAGTGAGGCATTGATTTTATCTGCAAAAAGCGGCTCGATTCCCTGCGAATAAATCCAAGATGTTAGGCCATCCTCCCCTATTTTGATCATTCCCAAAACCCTGGGGATAATCCCCGAGAAGAAAAACACTAACATGGGGTTCATCCCAAAGATCAAAACCGGCTTCCAATAATGATCAGAACGAATCGTCGCCTGCAAAACAGCGAGCAACAAAAGATCCCAACCCGCCGCCACGAGCACATAAGAACTCGTCCACAAAGCCTTGTTAATCGGAAAATACCATCCCCAGATTGTCCCCGCCACAAGTGCCATTGCACCAACAGCAAACAATACGGAAGCCTTCGCTGATCCCTGCAAATACCTCCCCGCAAACAATCCCGCTAATCCCGTCGCCACCGCTGGCAGCGTACTCAAGATTCCTTCAGGATCCCACGTCTTCGAACTCGCCCAAAGATGTCCTTCCAGCAAATAATTATCTAACCAAGCCGCTAAATTCTTGTTCACCTCTAAGTTCGCCGCACCAATTCCTGGCACCTCCACGAAATTCATTAAGGCCCAATAGCCTACCAGACAAACGATAAAAACAACCATCTGAATTCGCAAAGAGGCATAAAAATGCAATAAGCCCACGAGTAAATACACCACCGCAATCCGCTGAAGCACTCCAGGAATTCGCACGTGTTCGAAATCGGTTAAACCAGAAAAACACAAACCGATCATCAGCACAAAAGCACCCACAGCCACCCAAAACTGCCTCTTCAAAGAATAATCCCCTAAAAAGGCCACGGTTGCAGCAGCCATCGCGAGCAAGCGAACGATGAAGGTAAAGTCGCCGGCGTGGATTTTGGAGAAAAAACTTAACGAAAGACCTAGCAAAAATATCCGCAGAGCGCGTTTGAAAATCTTCCATAACTGATCCTCTGAAGGCTTCGAAAGAACCGTCGAAATCCCTACGATGAAAAGGAAGGACGGAAACACGAGATCCGTCAACGTATAACCATGCCACTCCGCGTGCTCTAAAGGCGCATAAATATGCCCCCAATCTCCCGGATTGTTCACGATCGTCATCAAAATGACCGTGAGCCCGCGAAAAATGTCAATCGATAAAAGTCGTTTGTTCTCCATATTAATGATGTCCTGCGTTTTTTTCGCCCGCCGGAATGGCCAAAGTCAATTTATTCTCCTTCGTCGGCAGTGGACAAGTCGCGAATGGCGTGAAAGCACACGGCGGATTGTAAGCCTTATTGAAATCGAGGGTCACGGTTCCGTCCGCATTAAATCCTTTGATATCCAAAAAACGGCCTCCGCCATAGGTCGATGTTTTATTCGTTGCATCGCCAAAAACCACAAAGAAATCCTCCTTCGTCTCTCCCGGCCCCGCCTCTAGGCGATAGGTTTTGCCGTCTACCACAAACTCCAATAAACCGGGTGAATCCTCCTGATAAGAGCGACCCGTAATGTCGATGATCGTGACTTTTTTGCCGGCAGTAGGAATAAATTTGGCCTTGATTTTCCACTTCGGATCTGCTGGAAAATGTTCGATTCCGTGGAAGGCTTTGAGGTATTCTCCCTCTAAATCCCGTAAACGAATGGCAAATTTATCGCCGCGTTGAATGATAAACCAGCGAAGCGATTGATGAGAAATGACGGTAGGCTTAGGCCCAGAATAAGGAAAGATGACCTGGCCATTAAAAAGCACTTGATTATTTTGAAGGATGACCTTGCCCAAAGACGCCTCCGCGTGAGGAAAAACAAAGTCATTCGATTCAGCGCCACCGATCGTGTTTTCTCCTTCCTTCAGCCAAAACAACCCGGCCAGATTTAACCAGCCATTTTCGGACTTGAGGCTCGCCTCTCTTTTGGCATAAAAATCAGAATAATCGTCCTGAGACTTCGCTGAGAATACGCTAAGGAGCAATAAAAAAATTAAGGTCTTTTTCATACAAGATATTTGCCTAAAAATACTAAATTACCCTAGAAATACACCCTATGATTCCTCAAATCTACGAATTAGGCGACAGCGCGCTCACGATCGAATTCGGCAACGAAATCAGTGAGGAATTGCACGAAGAGGTCATCAAGCGCTTTTATCAGTTTCAATCCGAGCCACTTCCTGGGACTTTGGACTTAATTCCAGCCTATGCTAGCCTGACCATCATCTTCGATTTAGGTTATGTGGCCAGTCGCTTTCAGGGCTTATCCGGAATGAAGACGCTGATCGAAGAAAAATTAACCCAGCCATTCACTTCGCCGGCCATGGAAGGACGCCTCCACGAAATCCCCTGCGACTATTCAGGGCCAGATTTAGCAGCCGTGGCCTCCGCTTGTGGACTAACCGAAAAAGAGGTCATAGCCATTCACAGCGAAAAAATATACTCCGTTTTCTTCCTCGGCTTCTTGCCCGGATTCGCCTACATGGGAACCACGGACGAACGAATTACCGTGTCTCGTAAAGATAACCCCGCCAGCATTCAAGCAGGAGACATCGGCCTAGCCGGCAACCAAACCGGCATTTACCCGAGCGCTTCTCCCGGGGGCTGGCAAATTATTGGTCGCACCGCCCAGATTCCCCATTTCAAAGCGGGAGATCGTGTTCGTTTTATCCCCCTAGAAGCATGAAACTGATCAAGAAAGGTTTATTGGATTCTTGGCAAAGCCTACCTATCTACGGCCTGCAGCACGAGGGCATTCCACCTGGAGGAGCCATGGACACCTTTTCTTTGCAATTAGCGAACGCTTTGGTAGGAAAAGATGTCTATGACAAGGCTTTGGAAATGCACTTCCCGGCTGGTGTTTATCAGTTCGAAACGAGCACCTTGATCGCAGTTTGTGGCGCAGACTTCACGGTCTGCATCGATAACGTAGAAGTTCCCATGAACCATCCCATCAAAGTCCCGCCGGGAGCGATTATCAGCTGTAAAAAACCGGTTTCAGGTAGACGTGTTTACATGGCCGCAAAGGAAATAAAAGACGAGAAAGTCTCTCGGGTAAAAATTATGCCTTGGTCCATGGGACCCGAAGACGCCCCCAGTCAAGATCCGATTCGTATACTCTGCGGAAGAGAGTGGGATCACCTAAAAGCCTGTTCTCAACAGCTAATATTAAGCAAGGATTTCTCCATATCCGCGACGTCGAATCGCATGGGTTATCAGCTCGTTCAGGAAGCTATGAAAACGGTTTCCTTGGCGACCATGTTATCGAGTGCCGTGACCGCAGGAACCATTCAACTCCTCCCCTCGGGGCAATTAGTCATCTTGATGGCGGGACACCAAACAACGGGAGGTTATCCTCGGATAGGCCACGTCATCTCTGCGGATTTGCCACGACTAGCGCAAATGGGGCCAGGAGATAGCGTCCGCTTTACGATGACAGACGCGATGACGGCAGAATACGAGTGGATTCTACAGCAAAATTACTTGCAACAAGTTCGAAATGTGTGTGCGTTGAAATTAGACCAGCATCGAATCGATCACCGCTAGTTCGTCGCGAAGGCGTGCGGCTAATGGGAAATCGAGATCTCGCGCGGCTTTCTCCATCTCTTTTCGGATGGTTTCGGATTGCTTCTTCAGCTCTGCCGGTTTCATATACGCTGCTTGATCCGGATGAATCGTGTAATTCTTCGTCGGTTTCGCCATGCGATCTGCGATGGAGGTTTGCTCCATGATTTCGTCGTGCGAACGCCAAATCGTTTTGGGCGTAATCCCGTGCTTCTCGTTATAGGCCATTTGGATGGCGCGACGGCGGTTTGTCTC
The DNA here is from genome assembly GCA_041158445.1 of Bacteroidota bacterium. Classification (GTDB taxonomy): domain Bacteria; phylum Bacteroidota; class Bacteroidia; order Cytophagales; family Spirosomataceae; genus Aquirufa. The sequence continues at coordinate 3,626 of JBEBBJ010000062.1, read as the reverse complement.
GGAAATCGCGAGTTCCATTGAACCCGTGATCTTATCCCCGTACATCAATACCTTGCCATTTTCGTTACGTGCCGCACGACCGATGGTCTGAATCAGCGAGCGAATATCACGCAAGAAACCTTCTTTATCTGCATCCATAATCGCGACTAAAGAAACCTCCGGTAAGTCCAAACCTTCTCTTAATAAGTTCACGCCTACTAATACATCGATGACGCCCAGTCGCAGATTACGAAGGATTTCGACACGTTCCAAGGTCTTCACCTCCGAGTGAATGTACTGGCATTTGATTCCTACGCGGTCGAGGTATTTCGAAAGTTCCTCGGCCATGCGTTTCGTCAGCGTCGTGATTAAGACGCGCTCGTTTTTCTTGATCCGATCGTAGACCTCTTCGAGTAAATTATCGATTTGGTTTTTCGTAGGACGGACTTCGATTAATGGGTCCAAAAGCCCAGTAGGCCGAATAATCTGCTCAACCACAACACCTTCCGAGCGACGCAATTCGTAGTCAGATGGGGTGGCAGAGACGAAGATGGTTTGGCCGATTAAGTCTTCGAATTCATCGAATTTCAAGGGGCGGTTATCCATCGCCGAAGGCAAACGGAAGCCGTATTCGACTAAAGATTCTTTTCTCGAGCGGTCGCCGCCGTACATCGCGCGGATTTGGGGCATCGTGGCGTGGCTTTCATCCACGACCATTAAGAAGTCGTCTGGGAAGAAGTCCAAAAGACAGAAGGGGCGCTGGCCGGATTTTCTTTGGTCAAAATACCTTGAATAATTCTCGATACCCGAGCAATAACCTAACTCGCGCATCATTTCTAAGTCAAATTCCGTCCGCTGCTTAATCCGCTCCGCTTCCGTCAAACGACCTTCGCGACCGAAATAGGAAATCTGATTCACTAAATCCTCCTGAATATGGGAGATCGCATTGTTCAAGGTCTCGCGACCAGTCACGAACAAGTTAGCTGGGAAAACGGCCACCATCGTCTCCGAAGAGATCTTTTTGCCTGACCAAGGATCGATGCGGTGAATCTCTTCAATCTCATCGCCAAAAAACACAAAGCGATAACCGAAGTCCGCATAGGCCAAGAAAATATCTACCGTGTCGCCCTTCACACGGAACGTTCCGCGCAAAAATTCGCCTTCCGTCCGCGCATACAAAATCTCGACTAAGCGGAATAAAAACTGGTTACGCGAGATAACATCTCCCACGGCGACACGCATGATCGAGTTCCGGTATTCATCCGGATTTCCCATACCATAAATGCAGGAAACCGAGGCGATCACAATGATGTCGCGGCGGCCAGACATCAACGAAGAGGTCGTAGCTAAACGTAATTTTTCGATCTCCTGGTTAATGGAGAGGTCTTTTTCTATGTAAGTACCCGTGGAGGCGATGAAGGCCTCGGGCTGGTAATAATCGTAATAGGAGATGAAATACTCGACCGCATTTTCCGGAAAAAAGGACTTGAATTCCCCGTATAATTGGGCGGCCAGGGTCTTGTTATGGCTCAAAATCAGCGTAGGCTTATTCGTCTGCTGAATCACATTCGCGATCGTGAAGGTCTTTCCGGAACCTGTCACACCTAGTAACGTTTGTGCCTGCTCTTCCTTCTTTACCCCCTCGACTAATTGCCGAATTGCCTCGGGTTGATCACCGGTGGGTTTGTAAGAAGAAATTAGTTTAAAATCCATCCCGAAATATACGAATATTGGAGAGGATAAATCCGGAGGAAATACTATTTTTGGGAAAAATCTATCAACACTATGCTTCGTCTTGCCATTCTATTCCTAGGTCTAGGTTCTTTCTCTTCGTGTAAATCTGAAGAACCCGTTAAGCCTGCCATTAATATGGACGACTTTGTTGCTCCTCTTCCCAAAGAGTACACCTTTGCGACGACGCCTTTTTGGGCGGATGAATTCGAGAAAGATGGCTTGCCTGATGCTTCGAAATGGGGTTATGATGTAGGAAATAGTGGCTGGGGAAATAATGAACTTCAGAATTACACGAATGCGAATATCAAAAATGCGCACATCGAAAATGGCATTTTAACCATCGAGGCCATCAAGGAAACGGCAGGATCGAGTGCCTACACCTCCGCTCGTATCGTAACAAAAGGAAAGAATGACTTTTTATACGGCCGAGTAGAGGCTAGAGCGAAGATTCCAGCAGGTCGTGGAAACTGGCCGGCGATTTGGATGCTAGCTAGTCAATCTGATTATGGTACACAATACTGGCCAGATAATGGCGAGATTGATATTTTAGAGCACGTAGGTTATAATCCGGGCGTTATTCATGCCAGTGTTCATACAAAAGCGTATAACCACATCATTAATACCCAAAAAACGGCGACGACTGTGTTGGAAAATTGGGATACCGAGTTCCACAAATTCCGCATAGACTGGACACCAGATTATGTACGTGCTTTCATCGATGACAAGCAATACTTCGAATTCAAAAATCCGAGGGGCGGCTGGGAACAATGGCCTTTTGATAAGAAACAACATATCTTGATGAACCTAGCGATCGGTGGAAACTGGGGAGGCCAAAAGGGTGTGGATGACACGATTTTTCCTAATAAGTTCCAAATCGACTACATTCGAGTTTACGCGCTGAACCCTTAATCATGAAATACCCCAAAGCCGCGGAGGCATTCGACCGATTACTCGTCATCATGGATGACCTGCGCGAAAAATGCCCATGGGACAAGAAACAGACGCTGGATTGCGCCATTTGACCATCGAGGAAACCTACGAGCTTTCCGATGCGATTTTGGAAAATGACCTGCCTGAAATCCGCAAGGAACTGGGGGATATCTTCTTGCACCTCGTATTTTACAGCAAAATAGGCTCAGAAAAAGGGGCCTTCGATGTCAGCGACGTATTGCACGGAGTGTGTGAAAAACTCATCAGCCGCCATCCGCATATCTACGGAGATGTAGTCGCTGAGACTGAGGAGCAGGTTAAACAGAATTGGGAAGCCTTGAAATTGAAGGAGGGGAATAAGTCCGTTTTAGGCGGCGTTCCGGGATCTCTACCAGCACTGGTTAAAGCGATGCGCATTCAAGAAAAGGCGCGCGGCGCGGGTTTTGACTGGGAAGAAAAAGAACAGGTGTGGGAGAAAGTGGAAGAAGAGCTGGGCGAATTCAAAGAAACTTTTGTGGGTAAAGAATTAGATGAAGCAGGGAAAGCGGAGGCCGAAGGAGAACTAGGCGATTTGATTTTCAGTCTCGTAAACTTCGCGCGATTCATCGATATTAATCCCGAAACGGCCGTAGAACGGACGAATAAAAAGTTCATCAAACGCTTCCAGCACCTCGAAAAGCGCGCAGCAGAGAATGGGAAGGCGCTTTCTGAGATGACTTTGGCAGAAATGGATGTCTATTGGAACGAAGCGAAAACGCTCTAGTTTACGCTAAATTGATACGCAGTCTTCGTTTTATAGGTGTCTCCTGGACGTAAAACCGTCGAAGGGAATGCTGGCTGATTAGGCGAATCCGGAAAATGCTCCGTCTCCAAACATAGTCCAAAACGCTTACCATACGCTACCCCATATTTTCCTGTCAAGTGCCCATCGAGGAAATTCCCCGTATAAAACTGCACCCCCGGCTGATCTGTCGAAACCACCA
>JBEBBJ010000061.1:0-8722 GCA_041158445.1 Bacteroidota bacterium | reverse complement strand
ATCTTGAAGAACGACGGCGATATTTTTACGTAATGATCCTATCTCATAGGAAGTAAGGGGAACGCCATCTATTTTGATTTCGCCACTTTGGCAATCATACAAACGACCCAAAAGCCCAATAATGGACGATTTACCTGCACCCGTTGCCCCTACAATAGCACAAGTCTTTCCTACCTCCACTTGAAAACTAACGTTTTTCACAACCCACTCCGGCTCCTGGTAAGCAAACGTAACATCGGAGAACTCAATTTTTCCTTTAATCTCATCCGCCTGAATCGTCCCATTATTTTGAATATAATCGGTAGAGTCAAGTAAGGTCAAAATACGCTCCGTAGAAACAATACCCATTTGAAGCGTATTAAAACGATCCGCCAACATCCGTATAGGTCGGTAAAAAAGATTAATGAACATAATGAAGGCGGTCAAAGTCCCCACCCCCATCTCTTCTTTCACGATATAGGTGGACGCCGCCCAAACCACCAGTCCAGTACCAATAGCCGCAATCACGTCAGCCACAGGAAAAAACACCGAATACGCGAGAATCCCGCGGATATTTGCATCCCGATGTTCCTCGTTAATGCGATTAAACTTAGCTAATTCTTGTTTTTCAGCGTGGAACATTTGGACGATAAGCATCCCCGAAATATGTTCTTGCACAAATGAATTCAAGTTCGCCACCGCCGTGCGCACCTCTGTAAAGGATTTCTTGATGTATTCCTTAAATACATAAGTTGAAAAGATCATGAAGGGAACCGTCGCCACGATGATTAAAGTCAATCGCCAATCCGCGTAAAACATCACCGCTAGAATCAGAAACAACTGCAGTAAATCACCCGCAATAGAGGCTAAACCTTCTGAGAAGACATCATTCAGAGTTTCTATATCCGAAACGGTACGAGTGACCAGGCGACCAATGGGCGTAGCGTCAAAGAAAGCTAAGCGCAAATTGACAATCTTCTCATACAATTGGATACGAATGTCTCGAATGACGGTTTGGCCTAAATAACCCGCTAAATAGGAGGTGGAAAATTGCAATAGGGTTTGTAATAACAAAGCCCCTAACATCCAACCAAGCATGCGAAACAGATCCGAGGCAAATGTCAAACCAAGATAATGATCTAAGGTATAGCGAATTAAGAGTGGCACTACGGGGGAAATTCCCGCCATGCAAAGAATTAGAAAAACTAAAAACCAAAAACGAAAACGATAGGGCTTAATGAAGCCATACAAACGTTGAATGATCTGAAAATCGATTATTTTGGCTGATTTAGCTTCTTTCACTGTTCATCTTGTCAATAGTGGATGAAGCAGCACAGGTCCCGCAGCCTTTCGCACAATTACCCGCACTAGCACCCCAAAACTGGTTATACACCATCCGAACCAGGTAAAATACCGCGGCAGCAAAAACCAAAAAGATGAGGATGTTTTCCATGTTAATCAAACCACTTTGACTGCAAAGTTCCTAAAAATTCCGAGAAAATAGGACCCGCTCCAATAATTTCACCCGTAAAAATCACATCCTGGCCTCCAGAAAAGTTAGTCACCATTCCTCCGGCCTCTTCAATGATAATTTTACCTGCTGCCACATCCCAGGGCTTCAAATTCGCTTCAAAGAACCCTTCAAAACGCCCACAGGCCGTGTAAGCTAAATCAATGGCCGCAGCTCCCATGCGTCTTAAACCATGAGAAGAGCGCATCAGTTCCTTTAATAGATCTAAATACCGGTCTTGGTACGAGAAATCATAATAAGGAAAACCGGTAGCTAATAAGGATTTCGACAAGGAATTCTCTGGAGAAACCTGAATAGGCTTTCCATTTAAATGTGCCCCATTTCCTTTTGCTGCCGTAAATAATTCGTCGCGATTAGGCTCATAAATGATACCTAATATGGGTTGCTTTTGATAGATCAAGCCCACAGAAACGGCAAAAACGGGCAATTTATGCAAGAAATTCGTGGTGCCATCTAATGGATCTATCACCCAATAGTAGCCCTCCCCTACCTCTTCGTAATTAGAAGAGGTTTCCTCCGCGATAAATTGTGCTTCCGGAAAAATGGCTGAAAGGCCTTGCTTTAATTTCGCTTCCGCTTGTTGATCTACAAAAGAGACTAAATCATTCGTCCCTTTATAGATGATATCCGAGCTCGTGAATTGAGATGATTGCTGCAAAATCCATTGCCCAGTCTCCCGAACAACCTCTGAGGATTTACTCAATATGTCAGCGAGTGCTTTCATTATTTCTTAGCTACTGCTTTAACAGGTGCGACAGGACCTTTTAACCAATCAGCGATAATCTGCTGTGTTTCCTTTAAATACGTATCCTTCGCGTGCTTGTCTTTTTCTTTCGACTCCACTTTCTTGCCATCGGCATCCAGTGTTTCTGAACCAGCCATCACCTCCATTACAGCCTGCGTTTCATCTGGCTTTTTCTTTTGGTCATCTAATTCTTTCTTACGCTTATCGTAATTTAAGGCAATGGAATTCGTCTCCTTCAACTTCTTCCAACGTTCCAAATCTTCTTTCAACTTCAACAATTCTGGCTTCGTTTTTAAACGGGCCTGGAAAGCAGCTTGTAATTGCTTCACCACCACTGGATTCACTTTACCGGTCTTCGTAAACGTAGTCGAGCGAATCATATCCCAAGGCAAGGCGCTTGGCTGAGAACTTTCGCCAAATTCTTCGGCTGAGAATGCAGATGGTAAAGCGAAATCAGGGCTTACCCCTTTGTGCTGCGTCGAACTACCCGTGATGCGGTAGAATTTCTCCAACGTAATTTTCAATACCCCAGGATTCTCTTTTTCCGAACGAACAAAACGGCTTAAGTCTAACACACTTTGAACCGTTCCTTTTCCATAAGATTGCTCCCCTACGATAATTCCACGTTGGTAATCTTGAATCGCACCAGCAAAAATTTCTGAAGCTGATGCAGAGAAACGGTTAATTAAAACGGCCATCGGCCCATCATATACTAGTTCAGGATTCTCATCGTTTTCTTGGGTGATTTGGCCAGTAGACTCTTTTCTCTGAACCACAGGACCTGAAGTGATGAATAAACCAGTTAAGTCTACCGCTTCGATCAATGATCCTCCCCCATTATTACGTAAATCGATTAATAAAGCATCGATTCCTTCTTTCTTAAATTCCACTAAGAACTTACGCACATCAGCTGAGGTAGATTTGAAACCGGCTTCATTATTACGCGCACCCTCAAAATCACGGTAGAACATCGGGATGGTGATTAAACCAATCTTCAGGGTTTTGTCGCCTTGCTTTTGGAACAAAATTTCCTTCTTCGCCGTCTGTTCTTCTAATTTAATCTTCTCGCGAACGATGCGAACCTCCGTTGTAGGCGAACCTGTCACGCCAGAAGCTGGTAAGATTTTTAAACGTACCACTGTTCCTTTCGGTCCGCGAATTAATTTAACGGCATCATCCGTAAACCAACCGATCACGTCAACAAACTTTCCATCATCTCCTTGAGCCACACCCACGATGCGATCTTTCGGATTAATTTGTTTGCTTTTATACGCTGGACCGCCAGGTACTAAATCAAAAATAGTTACGTAATCCCCCTCTAAACGAAGTGTTGCCCCTATCCCTTCGAAACTTTGGGACATATCCTTATTAAATTCCTCCGCAGCCTTTGGAATCATATAGGAGGTATGTGGGTCAATGCTCTCAGTATAGGCATTCATGAAAATCTGAAATACATCCTCCGATTTCGTCTTCGCCATGTATTTCTCCGTCCGCTTATAACGCTCTTTTAATTCACGTACAGACGTTGTATCTGCTTTTCCGCCAATTTTCCAATCCAATAATTGACGCTTGATGTCCTTGCGCCAGAAATCATCTAGCTCAGCCTCTGATTTAGCCCAAACCGCTTTCTCGCGATTCGGCTGATACGTTTCATCAATGGTAAAATCAACCGCTTTATCTAATTGAGCGTTGATGAAGGCATAACGCGCCTTCATTCTTTTTTGGTAAATATTATAAATCTGAAATGCGGGAGTCAAATCGCCTAAATTAAGCGCCTCATCTATCGCTAAACGATACTTTTCAACCTCATTTATATCCTCCGCTAAAAAGAACACCTTATTCGGGTCTAATTGCTTGATGTAGGCATCAAAAATTTTCGAAGACAACGAATCATTCACAGGAATCTTCCGGTAATGGTAGTTGCTCAAAATCTCGAATACCTTACTCTCCACCTTACGTTGCAAAGCAGAAGGCTGTAAATCACCTTCTTGGTAGGTCACTTGATTTTGCAGGTCTGAACCATGCATAAACCATACGACTAATAAGGAAAGCGGGATAAAAATAGGAAGTATCTTCTTCATCGGTTTACTTTTCGATCTCTAATAATTCGACTTCAAAAACTAATGCGGAATAAGGTTTGATGGTTTGACCACCGCCACGAACTCCGTAAGCTAGGTTTTCAGGGATAAATAACTTGAATTTAGAACCCACTGGCATTAATTGCAAGGCTTCTACCCAGCCTGGGATTACGCCAGAAACAGGGAATGAAATAGGCTCGCCGCGTTGTACGGAAGAATCAAACACCGTACCATCGATTAATGTTCCGTGGTAATGTGTCTTCACTTTATCCGTTGCAACAGGCTTAGGACCTGTACCTAATTTGATGATTTTGTATTGTAAACCTGAAGACGTCACAATGATCGAGTCTTTCTTTTTATTTTCTGCCAAAAACTTCTCTCCAGCCTCCTTGTTAGGCAAAAATTCTTTTGATTTTTCTAAGGCTAAGGCCTCTTGATTCTTCATCATGTAAGTAGAAACGATGTTTTGGCATTCTTGCTCGGTCATTTTCAAAGCTCCACCTTGGGTTGCTGCCTCAAATCCTTTCGCCACCATCGCTGGATTTAACGTTACTTTTTGAGATTTAAAATTCTGTGCCACTAATACACCCACGGCATAAGAAACAGAATCAACTTGATTCGAGAATTCTTTTACGGGCACTTTAGTTAATGAAACCGTTAACTTAGGCTTCGTGGCAGGCTTCGCGGTAGGCTTCGGTTTTGTCTGCGCTACAGAAGTCAATGAAACAAAACAAGTAAGGATGGCAAGCAATTTAATTTTCATATGGATTGTTTATTAATTGTCAAAAACAAAGGTTCGAAGATACAGAAAAAAGCCTCTTTTTCAAGAATTTTAACGGCATTTAACAGGCTTTCCAACTTGGTTCAAAGACACTTCTTTAAAAAGTCTTATGATTATCGTCTTTTTTTTGATTAATTCATGGGATTATTCAAATTTCATGACTAATTTTGCACCCGAAATTTGATTCAAAATAAATAGTTTAAAAATCAGTTTATAAATTATTAAACCCCTCCATTTTATATGGCATCAGTAAGACCAGATGAAGTTTCAGCTATTTTACGGGAACAATTGTCCCAAGCTAAAACTGTCGCAGAACTAGAAGAAGTAGGTACCGTACTCCAAGTGGGTGATGGTGTGGCACGTATTTACGGCCTATCTAACGTACAAGCAGGTGAGTTGATCGTTTTCGAAAACGGTCTGAAAGCTTTAGCCTTGAACTTAGAGGAGGACAACGTAGGTGCTGTATTATTAGGGGATTCTAGCTCTGTAAAGGAGGGTGATACCGTAAAAAGAACAAACCTTATTGCCTCTGTAAAAGTAGGTGATGGAATTTTAGGTCGCGTAGTGAACACTTTAGGTGAGCCTATCGACGGAAACGGTCCTATCGCAGGAGATTTATACGAGATGCCTTTAGAGCGTAAAGCACCAGGGGTAATCTTCCGTCAACCAGTAACTGAACCATTACAATCAGGTATCAAAGCGATCGATGCGATGATCCCAGTAGGTCGCGGACAACGTGAGCTAGTAATCGGTGACCGTCAAACGGGTAAGACTGCGGTTTGTATCGATACAATCATTAATCAAAAAGAATTCTACGATAAAGGAGAGCCAGTTTTCTGTATCTATGTAGCGATTGGTCAAAAAGCTTCTACTGTGAAGCAAGTTGAGCAAACTTTACGTAAAGCAGGTGCGATGGATTATACAGTAATCGTTTCGGCGACAGCTGCGGATCCAGCTCCAATGCAATTCTACGCTCCATTTACAGGTGCAGCGATCGGTGAATTCTTCCGTGATACAGGTCGTCCTGCCTTAGTTGTGTATGATGACTTATCGAAGCAAGCGGTAGCTTACCGTGAGGTTTCTCTATTATTACGTCGTCCACCAGGACGTGAGGCGTATCCAGGTGACGTTTTCTACCTTCACTCTCGTTTATTAGAGCGTGCGGCGAAAGTTAACAACTCGGATGAGATCGCTCGTAACATGAACGACTTACCAGAATCAATCAAACACTTAGTGAAAGGTGGCGGTAGCTTAACAGCTCTTCCGATCATCGAAACACAAGCGGGTGACGTTTCTGCTTATATCCCAACGAACGTAATTTCGATTACTGACGGTCAAATCTTCTTAGAAACAAACTTGTTCAATGCAGGTATTCGTCCAGCGATTAACGTAGGTATCTCGGTATCTCGTGTGGGTGGTAATGCGCAGATCAAGTCAATGAAGAAAGTAGCGGGTACCTTAAAGTTAGATCAAGCACAATTCCGTGAGCTAGAAGCTTTCGCGAAGTTTGGTTCTGATTTAGATGCCTCTACGAAGTTAACGATCGACCGTGGTCGCCGTAACTTAGAAATGTTAAAGCAACCTCAATTCGCGCCACAACGTGTAGAGGAGCAAGTTGCGATGATTTATTTAGCTACAACTGGTAACTTAGATAACGTACCAGTAGAAAAAGTTCGTGAATTCGAACAAGATTTCATTCAAGTATTACGTGCGACTGAAAAAGCAACGTTAGAAGCTTTAGGTCAAGGTAAATACGATGATACCTTAACCGCTACATTGAAGCGTGTGGGTAATGAAGTAGCAGCTAAATACAAAGCATAAAATTAGAATACTATGGCTTCCTTAAAAGAAGTAAGAAATAGAATTGTATCGGTTAACTCGACGCAGCAGATCACGAAAGCCATGAAAATGGTTTCCGCAGCGAAGCTACGTCGTGCACAAGATGCCATACACCAAATGCGTCCTTACGCTAAGAAATTAGCGGAAATGATTGCCACCGTTTCTGCTCAAACAGAAGCGGGTGCGGAGAATCCTTTCACAGAAGTACGTGAGATCAAGAATGCCTTAATCATTGTAGTAACCTCTGATCGTGGACTTTGCGGCGCATTTAATGCGAACGTAGGAAAAGCGACCATGGCTTTAATACAAGAGAAATATGCAGATCTTCAAGCGTCAGGAAATGTAGAGATTCTTTCTTTAGGTAAAAAAGGAGCAGAATATTTATCACGTCGTGGATACAAAGTGAATGATGCACATACAGACATCTTCACACGTTTGAACTTCACAAACGTACGTGAAATCGGTGAAGTCGTATTAAATGCCTTCACGGAGAAGCAATATGATGTCGTAGAAATTCTTTTCAATTACTCGAAGAACGTTGCTACACAGATTATTCAAACAGAACAATTACTTCCATTAGTAGCCTCAGAATCAGGTGAAAAAGCGAGTTCAGTAGATTATATCTTTGAGCCATCTGAGGAAGAAATTATTTCTGAATTAATTCCAAAGTCAATTAAATTATCCATCTTCCGTGCCTTATTAGAATCTAATTCTTCTGAACACGGCGCTCGTATGACAGCAATGGATAAAGCAACTGATAACGCTGGCGAATTAATTAAAGCATTGAAATTAGAGTACAACCGTTCACGTCAAGCAGCTATTACGAAGGAAATCTTAGAGATCGTAGGGGGTGCAGAGGCGCTAAACGCATAAGTAGAACAGCCTACCTAACAAGAAAGCCTTTCTTCACGGAAAGGCTTTTTTTAGCTAAAATGAAAAACAACGTAGTACATCGTACGGATGAGGAACAAGAAACCGCGGTCTTAGTCGCGGTCACTTCTCAAAAACAAAATGCCGAACAAACGGCCGAATACCTCGCGGAATTAGCCTTTTTAGCTTCTACTTCCGGCGTAGTGACGCTTCATAGCTTTACTCAAAATTTAGCCAAACCCGATAACAAGACTTACGTAGGTAAAGGAAAGTTCGAGGACATCATGGCCTATGTCATCGAGAAGGATGTCGACATGATCATCTTTGACGATGATTTAAGCCCATCTCAGGTGCGTAATATTGAATTTAATATTCAGGAATACGGCAAAGAAGTCAAAGTATTAGATCGCAGTTTATTGATTCTCAACATTTTTGCCTTGAGAGCGCAAACCGTTCAAGCCCGCACCCAGGTAGAACTCGCACAATACCAATACATGTTACCGCGATTAACCCGCATGTGGTCTCACCTTTCCAAACAACGAGGTGGCGTAGGTATGCGTGGTCCAGGAGAAAAGGAATTAGAAACGGACCGTCGTATCGCGAACGACCGAATCGCCTTTCTGAAGGACAAATTAGAGGCCATCGACAAGCAATCCTTCACTCAACGAAAAAACCGCGACCGTATGGTCCGCGTTTCACTAGTGGGATATACGAACGTGGGCAAGTCCACATTGATGCAAAAACTAGCTAAAACAGACGTTTTCGCTGAAAATAAACTCTTTGCCACGGTAGATTCTACGGTTCGTAAGGTAGTTTGGGAAGGCATTCCTTTCTTATTAACGGATACCGTAGGTTTCATTCGTAAGCTCCCTACCCTCTTGATCGAATCCTTTAAGTCT
>JBEBBJ010000060.1:0-10438 GCA_041158445.1 Bacteroidota bacterium | reverse complement strand
CAGTGGGGATGCCTAAGCTAACAAGGCTAATCATCCCACCTAGGAATAGGAGCGGTGTATTTTTAGCGAATTTCATAGTCTTAACGAATAGTAGAGAAGCTAGTAGGAGTCATGAAAATGGACTCGATTTTTTCGATAATCTTGCCATCTTTTTCGGAATCAGACGAAACTTGTTTCCATTTTGGATCATTCACAAAGGCCGCCCAATTCGTCTTTGCAGCTTCCTCCGATGGATGTGCTACTAGATAAACCAATTTACTTTGAACCGCAGGATCCTTTTCGATGGTGGTGAAATAGGCGATATTTTTGATATCATGCGACTTAAAGATCTTCATGGTATGATCTCTGAATCGAGACAAAATCGCAGGATTTCTTCCCGGCAATTGGGTATAGGTACGTAATTCGAAAACCTGATCTATTGCACCTCCCGAAGGTTTAATTTTAGGGCTGAAATCAGTTGCATTCATGAAAATACTCGTCACTTTAGCAACGATTTTTCCTGTTTCCTCCGATTTCTTAGAGACTGTTTTCCATTCTGGATCACTGCTGAAGTGTTTCCAAGAAGAATCACGTTCTGCTTTAGAAGGGTAGGCTAAAATATAGTATAGGGCATTTTCGGTATTGTTTGTCGGAATCCAATACCCCACATTCGTCATTCCGTGTTTCTCGAAAATCTTCGTTGTGTGATTCGTAAATCGTTGGATTAAGGCGTCTAATCTGCCTGGATGGCAATAATAGATACGCATTTCGAAGTAGCGATTATCTGTTTTTTTTGCCTTTACAGCAAAAGAAAATAGACCTGCACAAAGCAAGGTCAATAGGAATATTTTTTTCATGGTTTTAAATAGGTTTGTACGAATTTACGGATTTAATCTTCTTTGCATCAATTTGTCCAACATAAAAAATAGCATTTCGGGTTTCAACGTCCTCCAGTTCGGAATTTGGAGATTCCCACCAAAATTCAGGTAATAGTCCACCTTGTATTTTGTCCATTCCTGCTCCACAAAAGGTGCAAAATGCATCGCAGCAATCCACCCATCTTCCACATCCTCAAACCATTCTGCATAATAGTCATCCTCCCAGGCCCCGTGAAAATTAAGTACATTTTCTCCGATCAGAATAAAATGTTTAATCCCCTCATCCACTAAATGGTCCACCACCGTTCTTTTCAGGTGCATAATGTCATTATGCAGCGTATCATTCCACTCCCCAAATAATTCGATAATCGTGTACTTCGCCGTATAATCCGTGTAAAGAATCTTACAAAAGAGTGTTTCAGATCCTATATCGTCCCATAAGGGATGGATATAATAGCCATAAATATCATTTTCGTACGTGGTTTCTGAATAATGTCTACCAAAAAAAGGGGACTTTTTATCGCGTGCTGCGACATAAATGGATTCCCACTGAAACGAGGGTTCAATGTTTTGCATACCCTAATTACACAAAAAAGGCTTGCAAACGCAAGCCTGCATGCAACCCTATATAGCTTCGAAGCATCTTGACCACAAAATTATCAGTAAATTGATAATTTATAGTACCTTGTATTGCAAAGTACCTTTTGTTTTTTATCTTTGCATTACAATCAACAGCTCCATAATGAAACAGCGGTTTGTTATCTTCTTTCTAATCCTCTTTTGCAGCTTCCAGGCCTTATCTTTAGGCTTTCCTCATCGTTTACACCCGGCTAAGTTATTTAAAAAGACAATCCAGGTTTTTGTGAAAAACGTAAAGAAATAATGTTTAATTTTGGTCAAAAGACCGAAAAATGATAAACTTATTTATTGAGTGGAACGCTGATCCGACCATCATTAATTTACTGGGATTCCCCATCCGTTGGTACGGATTATGTTTCGCTTTCGCCTTCTTAGCTGGTTTTCAGGTAGTCTCCTATATGTTCAAGAAAGAGGGTAGACCTGTCGAGCAAGCGGATCAATTATTGATCTATACCATGGTGGGTACGGTTGCTGGTGCGAGAATGGGGCATTATTTTTTCTATGAATTTCCGCTACTTTTAGCCGATCCGGTTCGTTTTTTTATTCAAATGATTACCCCGCCTTTTTCAGGATTAGCCTCTCATGGAGCAGCCATTGGTCTTTTTACGGCTTATTATCTATACACGAAAAAGAACAAAGATCAGTCTTATTTGTATGTGACTGACCGTATTGTGATTGCCACTGCTCTAGCGGGCTTCTTTATTCGTTTTGGGAATTTGATGAATTCGGAGATTATTGGGAAGCCGACTGATTTGCCTTGGGGCTTTAAATTTATGCGAGATTATGAGTTTAATCCGAGTGGTTTAGCTGCTTTCGTCGTACCGCGTCATCCATCTCAATTGTACGAGGCACTTTCTTGCTTAGTTATTTTTGCTTTTTTACTGTGGATGTGGAACCGTCAAAAACAAAACACCCCGCACGGGATTTTGACTGGTCTTTTTATGATTATCCTTTTTACGCTACGTTTCTTTTACGAGTTTTTGAAAGAAAATCAGAGTTCATTTGAAGATGGTTTGTCGTTGAATATGGGTCAAATCTTATCCATTCCAGCCGTTCTTTTCGGGGTAGGCGTTCTGTTGTATGCGAAGCGTAAAACTACTTAGTGTAGTCAAAGCGTAGGTGCGATAAATCGGGTAGGTGCTTTTTAGGTCTTTTTAACTCGTATTCGTAGATGACTTCCCCTAGGTTTTTGTAGAAAGGAAATCCGATGGAGTCATAATCGTATTTTTCGTCATTGAAGATTTCGTCTTCATTGCAGAGTAAAACCGCTGTTACCATAAATTCTACTTTTTTGTCAAAATCGACCACATAGGCGTTGTCTAGTAGAAAGCCGTAGGCATCACCCACTTTGTTAAATATCCGAATCGAGGGGTTTAACACAGCATTTTTCTCCGATCCATAATACAAGAATTTACAAAAGGTGGCGAATTCTTCTTGGTAGATGGGCTCCTTCGATTCCGTAGGATACATCGACATGTAGCTGTAAAGGAATTGGTAATCCTCTTTTGAAAGTTTGAATTGATCCTTTTTAGGGAAGGCCTCTGGCAGCATTAATCGCTGCAAAAACAAATGCTGAGCCTGTAAGGGGTAGGAATTTTTAAGACTAAAGTCCAAAGGTCGATCTTCCACCAACCCTGCATCATTCATAGTTCCTTTTCCTAATAAAATGAGGCTATTTGCCGCATAGGGTTTATCATTAAATGCTTCTGGTTGCTGATATAGCAATTTGCCGGAGGCATCAATCAATTGAATGGGATTGGTGTATTGATTTTCTAGGCGAGGTAGGGGAGTTTGTAAGCGGTGCGTGAGGCGGACTCCTTGGAATCCTTTTTTTGCCATGGATTCGTTGAAGAGTCTTTGGCCTAAAAACTCATACAGGCGATTATAGGCCTCATTATCAGAGACCAAAAGAATCTTTTTGATGTAATGAGCAATGCTGGGTAAACCGGACGCTGCCGTAGAATCGGTCTTAATTTCTAGCTGCGAAGGTCGGTTTTTAAGTGTTTGAAAGGTCGTCTCTTTTTTGATTTTAAGCGTATTCAGTTTTTCAAGAGCTAATACACTGGCCGCTAGTTTTACCGTACTCGCTGGGTAAAAATATTCATTCGTGTCTGCCCGATAAGAATAGGTAGTTAGGATAGGTTTGTTTTTTGCATCTCGATCAATCTGAGTATACAAGATTTGCAAGCGGTATTTCTCCGGATGATCTGTTAGCTTCTTGAACTTTTCTGGATGGGCAAGCAAGAGCTGCTCTAGGATATTCGTGGGTTTTTGAGCGAATGTACTCATGCTGATCAATAGAAAAAGTAGGTTACGCATAGCTGAGGATGGCTGCATTGATGTGGTCGATATCTGCCTCTGTTAGGCACGCAGGTAAAATAGCGCGGCAAACGGGAGGTGCGGTGATATCTGGGTAAGAAAAATGATTGACTAAAATGCCGGCAGATTTCAAGTGCTCAAAAAGCCCGGGGGCTTTGGAACAAAAGGCAGGATAGCCCGATTGATAGGTGATAGCAGGGTCATGCCCTTTTAAATTTTCTGCAAAACGATTCGCAAGGACTTTGCTTTTTTCACTTAAGTCAGAGTATGCTTCCATCGACTTCAATCCGGCATAACAAAAGGCCGGATTAGGAGGCGAGGAGCCTACCCAGAAGGAATCTGTTTTAATGGCTGAAATGTCCGCGGACGACCCTAAAATGACTCCTGCAGGAATACCGAAGGCTTTTGAAAGCGAAATCGTCTGCAACAGATGACCGCTACATTTTATCTGAATATCCTGAATGCCAGCTCGGTGCGATTCATCCACAATCAGAAAATTGTCTGGATGCATCGAGGCCGCAAATGAAAAGTCGAAAGTTGTAATCCAAGGGGAACCAATGCCGTCAGAAGCTAGTATTTGGCCGTTTTGATGGCTTGAAATCCATTCGCTGTATGTACCAGAAAACGGTAAAAAAGGATGGCGCCACAAGGCCGGATGTGCTTGAGGAGCTAAGTTTAAGGTTAAGCCTTTTTGTTGAGCGAATTGTACCGCTATTTGGGCAGCGGCTAAACCGGAGGAACATAAGGCGGCTGCTTCTACCTTAAAATGGGAGGCTAAAGCCTGTTCGAAATCCTCCCAAATGGAGAATTGTAGGTTATTGCGACGTGAGCTGCCGAAGTTTTGGGAATACTGCTTAATTCCTTCTGCTAAGGCATTTTGAAAAGTAGGATGTGAGCCAATGCCTAAATAATTCGTGCCTCCTAACCAGAGGTATTCGGCCCCTTCAAAAGCTATCTTTCGGCCTGGAATCTGTGTTTCTGTGATGGAATAACTCATAACAATTCAGCGCCAGTTCCGGGTAAATTTGAATATGAAACCACTCCATAATCGATGGTAATCCCTCTAGAAATTGTGTCATCCACAAGTAAACAACCATCCATGTCCACGTAATCCAATAAGGGAAGCAGTTGAGCGATGGCTGAGCAGCCAATGGTGGATTCGGTCATGCAGCCCACCATCACTTTTAAGCCGAGAGTTCTTGCCTTTTTGATCATGCGCAAGGCAGGAGTGAGGCCACCACATTTCATCAGTTTGATATTAATGCCATGAAAATATCCAGCACATTTTTCCACATCAGACTCTAGGATGCAACTTTCATCGGCGATAATAGGCAAGGAGGATTCTTGGTATACCCGCTTCATGCCTTCCCAATTATCTGCTTTTAGCGGTTGTTCGATGAATTCGACTCCTAATTTTTGCAATTCAGGTGCAAAATAAATCGTTTGCTCAGGTGTCCAAGCGGTGTTTGCATCGACGCGGAAAATGGCGTTAGTCTCTCTACGCAAGGCTTCGACGATCTCTAAATCATCTTGAGTGCCTAGTTTGATTTTGTAGAGAGGGAAGGGAGTTTCCTGCATTTTGGCCACCATTCTTTCCACCGTATCTATTCCAATCGTGTAGTCTGTGATCGGATTCTTAGCGGTGTCTAAATCCCAAATCTCGTACAGCGGCTTGTTATGCGTCTTGCCCCACAAATCCCAATAAGCCACATCCAAAGCACAAAGCGCAAAGGGATGCTCGTCTAATAGGGTTTTGGACATCATCGCCCAAAAATCACTTGGGTGAGGTAAAATATCGTGTGGCAACAGATCAATAATAGATTCAACCTGTGCCTTCATGTTCGCCATCGTCACCCCATAATAGGGCGTTTCGGTTGCTTCCCCAAAACCACTTTTTCCATGCCAGCTCAACTCCACAATCAATGTGGGCTGTACGTCACGCGACTCATGCGCAATCGTGAAGGTGTGCTTTAAAGGCAGATCGAAGGTATGTAGTTTCAGTTCCATACGGGCTTATTTGAGTGGAATATAGGGTAATTTCTTAGCTTTATCTCCTGCTTTTTGCCAAACCAATCCATCCGCACGCGACCAATTAATCAAGTCTCCAGATCCGTTATGGGCTAATACCTCACCGTTTTCTACTGGAATCCATTGGTCTAGCTCTGCGGAAGGTTTTGGTAAAAATTTAATCTCCTTCACATTGTATTCTGGCCATTCCCCAGAAACCCAAGGAAGGAAGTATACCCAGAAACAAGTTAAAGTCGAGATTGGATTACCCGGGAAAGCAAAAACGACCTTGCCGTCTGGGCGAGTTGCCACCAATAGCGGTCTACCTGGTTTTTGGGAAATTTTATGGAAAACGGTTTCGAAACCGGCTTCTGCTAACACACCTGGAATTAAATCTTTTTTGCCAGCGGAAACGCCGCCTGACAATAAAATGATGTCATTGGAATCCAAAGCTTTATCAATACTAGCTTTAATTTTCTCAGCGGAATCAGCTAAGTGGCTGGAGTTTGCTTTGAATCCTTTGGATAATAAAACGGATTTAAGCATCATCACATTCGAGCTGCGGATTTGGTGATCGGCTGGCGTCTCATGTAAGCCAACGATTTCGTCGCCGGTAGAGAAAATATGCACATGAGGCTTTGATTCAACTTCAATATGGGCTTTCCCCACCGTTGCTGCAATCGCAATTTCGACAGGACCAATCTTCGTTCTTTTCTTGACTAAAACTGATCCTGCGGGCGCATCTGCCCCTTGTAAATGTATGTGTTGCCCTTTTTCAAGCGGCGTTTTGCCGATATAAGTAGCGATCTTTTTTTCAATGCTCAGATCTTCGATTTTAATGATCGCTTCTGTTCCGCGTGGTGCTGTCGCGCCAGTCATGATTTCCAAAGCACCATCCGTTTTTTTGATGGCCTTTACGGGTTCTCCAGCAAATAAAATGCCTTCAATTTTCCAGGTAGGAGCCGTGATATCTTTTACTGCGATGCCGTCCATCATGACACGGTCGAAAGGAGGGAAGTCACGGTCAGCCACGATTTTCTCGGCGATGTTCATTCCTAACGTTTTTGCCAAAGGCATTTTCTCTGTACGGAAAGGAATGGTGATGTTTTTAAGTAATTCAATCGCTTCTAGTGGGCTGATCATGTGTATGGTTTTATCGTATTTGTTAAATTTCGCTATTTTTTGCTAATTCTCCCGTATTTTTGTCTTCTAAATTTCAAATTAGCTATGTCAATCGACTTCTCTCACCTGCAATCAGATGGTACGCCTGGAATGGTGGATGTTAGTTCAAAAAACGAAACAGTTCGCGAAGCCAAAGCGCAATCTATCGTCTATTTAGGAGCAGAAATCGTACAGCATTTTGAGGCAGCTGGTTGGCAAAATAAGAAAGGGAGCATCCTGCAAACAGCGGTTATCGCTGGAACCATGGCGGCGAAAAAGACCTCTGATTTGATTCCTTTGTGCCATCCTTTGGGATTGGATTCCTGCAAGTTCGAAACGGAAGTGCAAAAAGATCAAATCATCATCACTTGTATTTGCCGCTTAGAAGCAAAGACCGGTGTGGAAATGGAAGCGCTCGTGGGAGCTTCAGTAGCCGCTTTAACGGTATACGATATGTGTAAATCGGTGTCCAAAGGCATCGTGATAAAAGAAACGAAACTGATTTCTAAATCAGGCGGTAAATCTGATTTTCAAGCCTAATATGTCTTCTCACCACATCATTCGAGACAAGCAAGAACCCGCGCTCATTATTGCGAATGGGGAGGCCTGTTCTTTGGATTTAGTGGAACAATTATTAGAATGGTCACCTACGGTAGTGGTGCTCGATGGGGCTTTGGAAAGAGTTATATCCTTAGGCATCAAAGTCGATGTCTGGTTAGGTGATTTCGATCATACGAATGAGGCAGATTACCGTGATTACCCTTTGAAAAAAATCCATACGCCGGATCAAAATTTAACCGATCTAGAAAAGGCTTTTGAATATCTGCTTACGGAGGGTTATCCGGCCGTTAATGTCGTTTGGGCGTCTGGAAAACGGATGGATCATACGCTAAATAATTTTCATTCGCTGGTAAGTTATGGTCGGAAATTAAAGATTGTTTTTTTTGACGATTATTCAATATCTTATTTAATGCCCTTGAATTTCGAAAAGTGGTATCCGGCAGGAACGCCTATATCATTGATTCCGTATGGAGAGGCGTTTCAAGTGAAATCTTCCGGTTTAGTCTACGATTTAAATCATCCTGTTTTAAAACTAGGAACTCAAACCAGTTCGAGTAATGAAGCTAAGGAGGATGGAATCGTGAAAATTAGCTACGAGGACGGGGCGCTTATTTTGATGGAGTGCCACGATTGATTTTGTCCTGCTCTGAGGGTTTATAAAAAATCGGCCTAGAAGGAACCTCTGGAAAATAATTCTGCTCCACCCAATTCCCCGGAAAATCGTGCGGGTATTTATAATCAGCCCCATAATTCAAATCCTTCATCATTCGCGTAGGTGCATTGCGTAAGTGCAAAGGCACTGGCAAATCCCCTGTTTGCTCGACGTAGGCCATCGCCTTGTTGATGGCGTTATAGGCCGAATTACTTTTAGGTGATGTGGCTAAATAAATAACCGTCTGCGAAAGAATGATTCTTGATTCTGGATTTCCTATCACGCGGATGGAATCGAAGCAGGATTGGGCTAGCAGTAGCGCATTCGGATTTGCTAATCCGATATCCTCCGAGGCTAGAATCAAAAGTCGACGACCGATAAATTCCAAAGATTCTCCTCCCGCCAGCATCCGCGCTAACCAATAAACGGCCGCATCCGGATCTGATCCTCGAATCGATTTAATAAAAGCAGAAATGATATCGTAATGCTGCTCGCCGTCTTTGTCGTATTGTGGCTAAGTTTTTCTGTAGTCGTTCGGTGACTAAGGCATTGGTTACTTCAAGCTCGTTTCCTCCTTCCGTGGTAATTAAAAGCTCGAACAGATTTAACAACTTGCGCCCATCACCTCCTGAGAAATGAAATAAGGCATCGGTCTCGGTAAGCGTTATGGTTTTGTTTTTAAAGAGGGAATCGGTGGAGATGGCTTTGGACAACATCTGATTCAAATGCTCATTCGAAAGCGATTCTAATACATAAACCTGGCAACGCGACAATAGGGCAGAGATCACTTCGAAGGAAGGGTTCTCTGTGGTCGCTCCCACTAAGGTGACGATTCCTTTTTCGACCGCATTCAAAAGCGAATCCTGCTGCGATTTCGAGAATCGGTGAATCTCATCAATAAAAAGGATGGGCGATTGCGCCTCGAACATTCGGTTCTTCTTCGCGAGTTCCAATGTTTCTCGAACTTCTTTCACACCTGATTGAACGGCAGAAAGGGAATACATCGTGCGCTTTAGAGCGCCCGCTAACAAGGTAGCAAGGGTGGTTTTCCCGACACCCGGAGGTCCCCAAAGAATACAGGAAGGCAGATGCCCCGCCTCGATCGCTTTTCGCAAAGGCGCATTCGGACCCACGACCTTTTCTTGGCCGATGTACTCATCCAAAGTAGTTGGGCGCATTCGTTCTGCGAGGGGCTGCATCATCTTTCGAAGTTACGGGAATTTTGTAAAATAGAAATAGAATTTGTAGCTTGATGTTCTAAATAAACCTATCAATTATGAATCATTCTAGACGCTCTTTTCTGCGTTCCTCGGCTTTAGGCTTAGGCGCTTTGGCTTTCGCTTCACCTGCTCTGCAGGCATTAGCAGCCGTTAAATACAAAAAACTTGTCGGTATTCAATTGTATTCTGTTCGCGATGACATGCGCAAGGATCCACAAGCGACTTTAGAAGCTTTAGCCCAAATGGGTTACAAGTATGTAGAACATGCTAATTACATAGGCCGTAAATTTTATGGCTGGGAAGCAAAAGAATTCAAGAAACGTTTGGATGATTTAGGTATGAAAATGCCTTCTGGTCACACGGTGATGGGAAAATTGCATTGGGACGATGCGAAGAATGACTTTACAGATCTTTGGAAATATACCGTAGAAGATGCGGCGGTAATGGGTCAAGAACTCGTGATTTCTCCGTCTATCGATATGGGGATTCGCAAGGATAAGAACCTGTTATTGAAGTACATGGATATCTTTAATAAGTCGGGTGAGTTATGCCAAAAATCGGGCATGCGTTTCGGCTACCACAACCACGATTTCGAGTTCTCTGAGAAATTAGATGGGGAATTATTATACGACATCATGTTAAATAATACGGATCCTACACTCGTAGCACAACAATTAGACATAGGTAATATGATCAACGGTGGCGGAATTCCAGCGGAAGTCATGAAGAAATTTCCAGGTCGTTTCGTTTCCATGCACGTGAAAGACGAAGTGCCGGCTAAATCTGGTCACGAGCATTTTGAATCAACTATTTTAGGAAAAGGTTCAGGCCAAATCGATGTGCAAGCCCTAGTTAAATTAGGCGATAAGGAGGGTGGAACAAAACACTTTATTATCGAACAAGAAGCGTACCAAGGTTTACAGCCATTAGACTGCATGAAAGAAAACATCGCGATTATGCGCGGATGGGGATACAAATAATATACTTATGAAAAAACTAGCCTTAATCACCTTATTAGCTGC
>JBEBBJ010000059.1:0-8846 GCA_041158445.1 Bacteroidota bacterium | reverse complement strand
TTTAAGCTTTATGAAGGATGACTTAGGAAAGCGCAGTGTGGGACATTCTGGTGGCTTACCAGGTTTTGGAAGTAACTGGCGAATTTTCCCAGATTATGATTTAGGTATTATCTCTTTTGCCAATGTGACTTATGCACCAGCCAGTTTCATCAACTTAAAAGTGGCCGATTCACTTATTCACTCCGTTCAATTGAGTCCCAGAAAGATTTCGCCTTCTGAAATATTAAAACGTAGACAGGTTGAATTGGTTAAATTATTGCCTAATTGGGACAAAGCGCCAGAAACAGGCATTTTTGCGGAAAATTTCTTCCTAGACTATTTCCCAGAGATGCTTCGATCAGAAGCAAAAGCGATATTTGAAAAAATAGGAGCCATACGTAACATTCACGAAATCGTTCCAGAAAACAACCTCAGAGGAACTTTTGTCATCGAGGGTGAAAAAGGCTCAGCCGAAGTATATTTCACGCTAAGCCCGGAGAATCCTCCGCTGATTCAAGAATACCATATCAAGGAAATAAAAAAGGCTCATAATTGAGCCTTTTTTTGTTTTTCGATCTTTTCTGTCCGTTTAAAAGACTTGAATCCTAATTCGGGAGAATATCCCACTGAGTTTTTGGAATAATAGCCCTTCTCGTTATAGGGACGCTTACGAGGATGTTCTTTACATTCCTGCGAGCAGGCGCCTTCCATTTCTTTTAAACAGGAAGGACAAATAGCTAAATGCTCATTGCACTCTGGATTCGCACAATTGACCATGTGATCCGACTTCGTGTGACAAACATGGCATTCCGAAATTACCTCCGGATTCACCGAATTAACTGCCGTAGCCACTCGGTTATCGAACACGTAACAAGAACCATCAAAATCCTCTCCACCTTCCTCTAAACCATATTTTATAATACCTCCGTGCAATTGATACACATCTTTAAATCCTTTTTCAATTAAATAAGCAGACGCTTTCTCGCACTTAATACCACCCGTACAGTAGGTAATCACCTTTTTATCTTTCAAATGTTCAATCTCCTGCACATGATCAGGTAAATCCCGGAGGTTCTCCATGTCAAAGGTATAGGCCCCTTTAAAACGACCTAATTCGTGTTCATAATTCGAACGCATATCTACCAAAACGACATTAGGGTCATTCTTCAATAATTGCTTGAATTCTTTTGGCTTTAAATGTTTTCCGGTTCTGACACGAGGGTCCACCGGTAAATCCGAGTGAACAATCTCATTCTTCACACGAACGTGCAATTTATTGAATGTGTGAGCCTCATTTTCATCAATTTTGAAATCAAAATCAGTACCCGCAAAAATGGGATCATTTTCTAACCACTTCATGTAGGCATCGCAATCCGCTTTAAGCCCAGAAACGGTTCCATTCAAACCTTCAGCGGCTACAATTACGCGCCCTAAAAGGTTATTCTCAATACAAAATAGGTGATGTTTTACACGGTACTCCTCCGGATTCGGGATAGGAGTATAGTTATAGTAAAGCAATACACTGTAAGGTTTCATCTTCAACATGATTTACAGATTAAACAAAATATTAAGTGACGATGGGGAGATTCGAACTCCCAAACCTTAACGGCACTACCACCTCAAGGTAGCGTGTCTACCAATTTCACCACATCGCCAAAAACGGTTAGTAAAATTACCAATTATTTACTTACTTGCCAACAATTACAGAACTCAAAAATATCAGTAAAATGGCTTTAGAAATAAGCGGAAAATTAATCAAGAAATTACCTGAGGTTACAGGAACAGGTAAAAATGGTACCAACTGGATCAAGCAAGAATTCGTGATCGAAACACAAGATCAATACCCGAAGAAGGTTTGTATGTCGGTTTGGGGAGATAAAACACAAGATTTATCGCCAGTTCAAGAAGGCGAAATCGTAAAAGTTCAATTCAACGTAGAATCAAGAGAATACAACGAGCGCTGGTATACAGAAATCCGTGCCTATCGTTTAGATCGCACTGGATCTATTCCAGCAGGAGTGGAGCCTACACCAGCAGCGGGTGGATACCAATTCCCTCCATTAGCGGCTGAAAGTGGGGATGATTTACCTTTCTAGTCGTCAGTCGATAGTCACTAGTCACTAGTCACTAGTCGAAAAAAATTAAAAGCCGGGACATCGTTCTGGCTTTTTTTATGATTAATTGAGTGTTAATGACGATTTTGAACTAGTGACTAGCGACTTTCGACTAGTGACTAGCGACTGTTAACCCCATCGCTTGATGCTCAATATCCGCCTCAACAAACCTCCCTCCATAGGGTACAAAGCCTAAAGAGGCATAAAGTGGCATAACTGAAACCTGTGCGTGCAAATAGAAATAATTGCAATCAGGATAAGCGGCCGTGGCTTCAACAATGATATGGTTCACCACCAAAGAGGCATAACCTTTGCCTCTTGCTGTTTCTAAAGTGGCAATGCGCTCCACTTTAATACCTTTTTCGGTTTTTCGATAACGTCCAGTTGCCACAGGGATCTCTTTTTCTAGTAAAAGATAGTGATTCGCTACTGCGTCTAATTCATCAAATTCCTCGGAGGGAAGGCACTTTTGCTCTTTGACAAAAACCTCTGTCCGAATGGCGAAAACTTGATCAATTTCTTCCTGGCTGATTGCCTGAATAATCTTATTTATCCTGCTTTCCATACGCTTCGATGATTTTTCGCACTAATCGGTGACGAACCACATCGGATCCATCTAATTCCACAAACGCAATCCCATTGATTCCTGAAAGGATACGTTCTGCTTCTCCTAAACCAGATGTTTGGTTCTTAGGTAAGTCAACTTGAGATTTATCACCCGTAATAATCGTCTTCGATTGAATACCCATACGCGTTAAAAACATCTTCATTTGCATGGAGGTAGTGTTTTGGGCTTCATCAAGAAGAATAAACGCTTTATTTAGGGTACGACCGCGCATATAGGCCAATGGTGCAATTTCAATCGTTCGATTTTCTAAATAGAATTTCAATTTCTCAGCCGGAATCATGTCATCCAACGCATCATAAATAGGACGTAAATAGGGATCAATTTTTTCCTTCAAATCTCCAGGTAAGAAACCTAGATTTTCGCCTGCTTCCACAGCAGGACGCGTGATGATGATTTTCTTAACCTCCTTGTTCTTTAACGCTTTTACCGCTAAAGCCACTGCCGTATACGTTTTTCCCGTTCCAGCTGGACCGATGGCAAAGACGATGTCATTCTCAGTGGCTGCGTCGACCAGTTTACGTTGATTAGGTGTTTTGGCCTTAATTACGATACCTTTATTGCCAAATAGAAGCACGTCTTTATCCTCCACCCAAGGTTGCTCTTTTTCCTCACCGGTCGGATTTAACACCGCATCAATGTAAGCCTGCATATGTTTTTCGGACAGGGTATGGTGCTTCTCTAAATGCGCAATGCAGGAGTTAACAATGGCTTCCACCAAGGCGATTTGATCATTAGAACCACGAACCGTTAATTGCTCGCCTCGAGCGATGATTTTTGATTGGGGAAAGGCATGAATCAATAAATTTATATTGACATTCGCTACGCCTAAAAAGTCGATTAGAGAGACCTCTGAGAGGGAAATTATTTTTTCTAACAAGTAAAAATGGGTTTAAATCGTACAGAGGTAAAAATAAGAAATTCTTGAAATTTAATACCTTCGAGAATAAGATAATTTTGAAAATTTAACGTAAAATTGTGGTATGGAATCTAACACCCCTTCATCCATTTACAAAAAAGGAAATCAGTTATCTGCCGGAATTCGTTCTCAAGCAGCTCCTACTCGTTTAAGCGATTTAGGACTTGGGAAATTACCTCCACAGGCCGTTGACTTAGAGGAAGCGTTGTTAGGTGCCTTAATGTTAGAAAAAGAGCCTTTAGCTAACGTAATCGAATTATTAAGGCCTGCCTCATTTTACAAAGAAGGCCACCAATTGATTTTCGAAGCCATTCAAGGGCTATTTCAGGCATCTCAACCGGTCGATTTATTGACGGTTAACAATTTTTTAAAGCAAAATGGTTCGCTAGAAAAAGCAGGCGGCACCAGTTATTTAGCTCAATTAACCTCTCGCGTAAGTTCAACTTCAAACGTTGAATTCCACGCCAGAATCATCATTGAGCAATATTTAAAGCGCCAGCTTATCCAAATATCCTCCGAAATCCAACGTTTATCGTATGAAGATACTTCGGATGTTTTTCATCTGTTAGATAAGATGGAGCAGGAGCTCTTCACCATCGCAGAATCCAACATTCGTAAAAACTACGAAAGCATGTCGGATATTTTGAAGAAAGCGGTGGATGAATTAGAAAAGAAACAATTGCAAAAAAGTGGTTTGACAGGTATCCCGTCTGGGTTTACGGATTTAGATCGCTTGACTTCCGGCTGGCAAAGACAGGAACTTATTATCATTGCTGCTCGTCCAGGTATGGGTAAAACGGCATTTGTCGTGTCAGCTTGTAGAAATGCGGCGGTAGATTTTGGGCACTCTGTTGCGCTATTCTCGCTAGAGATGAGTGCCGTACAGCTCGTAAATCGTATTATCTCAGCGGAAGCAGAAATTGAAGCAGAGAAAATCCGTAAAGGAAAGTTAGAACCACACGAGTGGCAGCAATTACATACGAAGATCAATAAGCTTTTCGAAGCGAATATGTTTATCGATGATACCCCTGCATTATCCATTCTAGAACTAAGAGCGAAATGTCGTCGTTTAAAAGCCCAAAAAGGCATCGACCTCATCGTCATCGACTACTTGCAGTTAATGACAGGGGATAGTTCGGGAAAAGGCGCCAGCGGTAATCGGGAACAAGAAATTGCTCAAATTTCCCGTGCATTAAAGCAATTAGCCAAAGAATTAGATGTGCCCGTGATCGCACTTTCTCAATTAAATCGTTCTACTGAAACACGTGGCGGGAATAAGAAACCTCAACTTTCTGACCTTCGTGAATCGGGAGCCATTGAGCAAGATGCCGATCAGGTAATGTTTATCTACCGTCCTGAATACTATGGAATTACGGCAGATGATCAAGGAAACTCGATTACAGGAATGGGAGAGATTATTATGGCCAAAAACCGTTCCGGATCTCTCGACAGTGTCTGGCTGAAATTCATCGGTAAGTTCACGAAATATTGTGACCTAGACTTCCAACCTTTCTCTAATAATGAAGGTGGCAACTTTGATTTAAGTGCCCTAGGGGATCAAACTTCGGCTTTCGAATCGAGTTCTGACGCCGTGTTTAAGGGAAGTAAGATGAACTTGCCGCCGGAGGATTATGATCCGCTAAACACTCCGTTTTAAAGAGTATAGATTATAGAGTAGAGAGAAGAGATATTGTAACAAAAAAGGGACTTAAAGGCCCCTTTTTTGTTTGTTTTTTATTTACTCTATACTCTCTTATCTATACTCTCTACTCTCTTATCTAAGTTTCAACCGAACTATATTCTCCACATGGTGCGTCTGAGGGAACATATCCACCGGATGAACTACATCCACCTCGTAAGCCACATCCAATAAAGCTAGATCTCGTGCCTGGGTAGCTGGGTTGCAGCTAACATATACAATCTTCTTTGGCTTTACAGCTAGAATTTGGTTGACTACATCAAGGTCCATTCCCGCGCGAGGAGGATCCGTGATAATCACGTCAGGTGCTCCGTGGATAGCGATGAATTCTTCCGTCAAGACTTTTTTCATATCTCCTGCGAAGAAGGTGGCATTTTTAATACCATTTAGTTCCGCGTTGATTCGTGCATCTTCTACGGCCATTTCGACGTATTCTAGTCCAACTACTTTGGAAGCATACTTAGCTAAAAATAAGCCAATTGTTCCCGTTCCAGTATATAGGTCATACACTACTTCATTACCTTGTAAATCAGCGTATTGGCGAACTAGTTGGTAAAGCTTAAGGGCTTGTTTGGCGTTAGTTTGGAAAAAGGATTTGGGGCCTATTTGGAACTTCAAATCCTCCATCGTTTCCACCATGAAAGGCTTACCGTGGTAACAAACGACTTCTAAATCATGAAAGGTGTCGTTTCCTTTTTGGTTTACCACATAATTCAATGAGGTAATCATCGGAAAAGTAGATTTCAAATAATCCATCACCAGTTTGATTTCATTCTCTGTGGCATAGGCGAACTGCACTGTCACCATCCATTCGTCGGTAACAGTGTTTCGGATGATCAAATTCCGCAAGGCACCTTCCTGCTGGTTTTTCAATTCATAATAAGAGATACCATTTGCGTCTGCAAAATCACGTACTCCGTTGCGTATGGCATTCGAAGGATCCGGTTGTAAATAGCAATGATCAACAGGCAAAATCTTATCAAAACGACCTGGAACGTGGAAACCTAGTGCGTTCATCGACCCTAAATCTTCCTTTCCAATTTCATCTTCCGTAAGCCAACGCGCACAAGAAAAGGTGAATTCAAGTTTATTGCGGTAATAATACGTCTCTTCCGAGCCTAGAATAGGCTGAAATTCTGGCAACTTCACTTTTGCGATGCGCGTCAGATTATCTTTGACTTGCTGCGCTTTGAAAGCAGTCTGTGATTCGTAAGAAACATGTTGCCATTTACAGCCACCGCAAATACCGAAGTGACTACAAGCCACCTCTGTTCGGTGCTTTGAAAGCGGTTGAATGTTAATTGCTTGTGCTTGTTTGAAGCTTTTCTTGGACTTCAAAATGCGTAAATCCGCGATATCACCGGGAGCGACTGCACCTTGTACAAAAATCACTTCATCGTTCACTTTGGCAATACACTTTGCCTCAGCGGCAAAATCCAAAATGGCAATTTGTTCCAACACCACCGGGGCTTTCTTTTCTTTTTTCTTACTCATGCTGCTAAAAATGTGCACAAAAATACGGCTTTATGTGGGCAAGCCAACCAATTCAAGATAAAACCTTAACTTCGCAATGAAATTAATTCACATGAAGAATCAAGTAGTAATCATCACGGGAGCTAGTTCTGGAATCGGAAAAGCTTTAGCCTTTGAATACGGCAGAAAAGGAGCTCAAATCATCATAACCGGTAGAAATGAGCAGAATCTACTGGCTGCAGAAGAAGAATTACAAGCCCAAGGCATCTCCGCTAAAGGTATTGTTTGTGACTCTGCCTCGGAAGAACAAAGCCGAGCGATGGTTGCCAAGGTAGTGGAACTTTATGGGCGTATCGACTTACTAATCAATAATGCAGGAATTTCCATGCGTTCGATGTTTGAAACCGTTGACTTGACTGTATTAAAACAAGTAATGGATATTAATTTTTGGGGTACGGTATATGCAACTCATGCCGCATTACCCCATATTAAAGCTGTAAAAGGAGGAATCATCGGTATTTCTTCGATAGCTGGCTACCGAGGATTGCCTGTAAGGACGGGTTATTCAGCCTCTAAATTCGCCATGAATGGCTTTTTAGAAGCCTTACGAACGGAATTATTAGAAACAGGAGTACATGTGTTAATTGCATGTCCAGGCTTTACCGCTTCAAATATCAGAGCAGCTTCCTTAAATAGTGAAGGAAAGATTACGGGCGAAACGATGCGGGATGAAGGCAAAATGATGTCTGCGGAGGAAGTGGCCTCTCGAATTGCCGCAGCGTATGAAGCTAAAAAGAAAACCCTCGTTTTAACCCTACAAGGCAAATTAACCGTATTCTTGAACAAATGGCTGAATGGTTTTACAGATCGTTTGGTATATAATACCTTAAAAAAAGAAAAGGATAGCCCACTAACATAAAGCTCCCTTCCGCTAAAAGCAAAAGGGAGCCGAAACCCAATTAAATACCACTCTAAACCCTTATATCGTTGCGTAATTCGGTTGAACCTTTTGTAGAAGTTCATTAAACTCCGCTTTCTTTAATTCAAAATAGGGAAGTGCTAAATCGAATTCATCGATCAGTAGCTGAAAATACTTCCGTTCAAAAACTAAAAACTGTGCGTAACTAGATGTCAACGCAGAAAAATGGTGTTTTTTCTCTTCAATTGCCTCTTCAATTCCAATAAATACCCCTTTTCTTTCAATGGTCACGAAACCTGCTGGACTTTCCAGAAGTAGACTTCCTTCCTGGAGATAAAAAACAAATTCCGCTTTTTGACCCTGACGAAATAAATATTCATCAGGTAAATAGCGGAGTTCAATCCCACTCGCTAGTACTTTCCGTTCTGTATCTGAAAAATCGTTCATTGGCTTAATTGACAATGCGAAAGTAGCGGGTCTATTTAGCTTAATTCCTGACATTGATCAGTTTTCAAACTAGTATTTGTCACGTAAAGCAATCTACATTCATCGGAAATTTGAGACATTATCCAGTAAATATGTACTCAGAAATCCTAGAAGCGCCTATAGTTGACCAAGAAACGGTTTGTTACCACTGCGGCGATGCCTGTGGTGAACATCCGATTGAGAAACATGACAAAACATTTTGCTGCCATGGCTGTGAACAGGTGTTTGAGCTCTTGAATGATAATCAACTAGCCGATTATTATGCATGTGACATTAATCCTGGCATTTCTCCTACAGAAAAGAATTTTGACTTTTTGAATAATACGGCGTTTCGTAATCGATTGATCACTTTTTCTAATTCAGAGTTTTCCAAAGTAAGCTTTCATTTACCCGCCATACACTGCCGATCGTGCTTGTATTTATTAGAGAATTTGCAAAAACTGAATCCTTATATCATTAAAACCAGTTTAAATTTTGGCAAGAAGGATTTAACCGTTTGGTTCAAAGAAGAACAATTGAGTTTAGGTGCGCTCGCTAGCTTGATATCCCGTTTAGGCTACGAACCGCATATTTCGAATGAGGAGGAAAAACCGCAAAATAACGACCAAAAACACCTATTTCTACAATTAGGC
>JBEBBJ010000058.1:0-16804 GCA_041158445.1 Bacteroidota bacterium | reverse complement strand
AGAAGAGAACAAAAGCTTCTCGAAAAATAAGAAAGTTCGTGCCCTAATTGTTACTCCTACTAGGGAGTTAGCGATTCAGATTGGCGAGAGTTTCCGTGCTTATGCACGTCATACGGATTTGAAATATGCCGTTATTTTTGGTGGTGTAGGCCAAAGTCCTCAAGTTTCAGCCATCCGCAGCGGTGCTGATGTGGTGATTGCGACTCCGGGTCGTCTTTTGGACTTAATGAACCAACGACTTTTATCCATCGCAGACGTGGAATACTTCGTTTTAGACGAGGCTGACCGTATGCTGGATATGGGTTTCATCCACGATGTGAAGAAATTATTAGCTGCTTTGCCGCACAAGCGTCAATCGCTATTCTTCTCGGCGACGATGCCCCCAGAAATCGTGAAATTAGCGGGTAGCATTTTGAGAAACCCCGCATCCGTTTCGGTTACGCCGGTTTCTTCTACTGTTGAAATCATCAATCAATCGGTCTATTTCGTAGACAAAGGCAATAAAAACGACCTTTTGCTAGACATCTTACAAGACACCTCCATTAAAACAGCCTTAGTCTTTACGCGTACGAAACATGGCGCTGACAAGGTGGTGAAAATGTTATTGAAGGCAAGTATTAAGGCGGAAGCCATTCACGGGAATAAGTCCCAAAATGCGCGTCAAACAGCCTTGAAAAACTTCAAAGCCCAAACAACACGTGTCCTTGTCGCTACCGACATCGCTGCTCGTGGTATTGATATTGACGAATTAGAATACGTAGTCAACTTTGAATTATCGAATATTGCTGAGACCTATGTCCACAGAATCGGTCGTACAGGCCGTGCAGGGGCAAAAGGAGCAGCTATTTCCTTCTGTGATATTGAAGAGAAAGCGTATTTGAAGGACATTGAGAAATTAATCGGGAAGAAGATTCCAGTCGTGGAAGCACACAAATACCCAATGAAGGTTTTACATGTGGAGAAAGCGGCGAAAAAACCTCAAGGTCAATCACGTAATGGCGGTGGCTCTCGTCCGGGTGCTCCAGCGGCAGCAGCTAAGGACGCGAAACCGGCTCGTTCTTTCGATAAGGCGAGTTCAGGTCGTAAGTGGTATGGTAAGAAAAATACCTATTGATAATTGAATTCATCCAATAAAATATTGCTCGTCATTGTAGGTCCCACCGCCGTGGGTAAGACTGCACTTTGTGTGGATTTAGCGAAGCACCTACAGACGGACATTATTTCGGCTGATTCTCGTCAATTCTACCGAGAACTGGCCATCGGTACCGCAAAACCCTCTTTAGAAGAGCAGGGTGGGGTGAAACATCATTTCATTGATTCACATTCTGTGGAGGATTATTTCTCGCCCGGTGATTTTGAGCGGGAAGCGACAGCACTTCTGGAAAACTTGTTTCAAAAACACGATGTGGTCATCGCCACAGGAGGTTCGGGATTATATATCAAAGCTTTGACGGAAGGGTTAGATGAGATGCCTGAGGCTGATCTCGACTTACGTGAATCACTGAATAATCGGTTGAAGAAGGAAGGACTTTGGGCCTTGTTCGCTGAATTAAAGTCCCTTGATCCGGAATATGCGGCGAAAGTGGATGCCAAAAATCCTCAGCGCGTCATTCGCGCCTTAGAGGTTTGCCTTTCTACGGGGAAACCCTATTCTGAATTTCGTTTAGCCCAAAAGCCTGACAGACCTTTCCAAGTCATCAAAATCTGTTTAGAGCGACCTCGCGAAGAATTGTATACGCGCATTGATCTACGTATGGATCAAATGTTAGCGGCTGGTTTGATGGAAGAAGCAAAGGCTTTCGAAGATAAACAGCATTTGTACGCACTGAAAACGCTAGGCTATAAGGAGATCTATGGTTTTCTGCGAGGTGAATACGATGAGGCAGAAATGATTCGCTTGTTAAAACGCAATAACCGGCATTATGCGAAGAAGCAGATGACCTGGTTTAGAAATCAAGATGCGTATACGTACTTACATCCAAGTACGGCATTTGTGGAGATTTTGAAACGATTAGAGGCTTAAATAGGCTTCTAGACCGCCTTCGAGGTGGTCGATGTTAGTGAAGCCTTTGGCCTTCAATAAACGCAAAGCAATCAAACTCTGCGTCCCATTATAACAGATAATCACCCAGTTTTTATCCCTAGAAATTTCATCGATGCGCCCCAAAAGCACATCCAATGGAACGTGAAAACCTCCTAAATTAAAGTCATCCCACTCTCTGGGCGTCCTTATATCTAGGAGGTTTACCTGTGTTAAATCAGCTTTGAATTCAGCCGCGGTCATCTTAATAACCTGCCGCTTGCCACGCCATCATGCCGCCTAATACATTGCGGACATTCGTATAGCCTTCAGCTGTTAAATAGTCTTTCGCACGACCTGAACGCGCACCAGAACGGCAGTGAATCAAAATCTCCTCATTTTTCAAATGAGCTATCTCCTCCAAACGATCCGGCAATTCACCCAAAGGGATCAACGTCGCACCAATATTGAATTCATCGAATTCATATTCTTCGCGCACGTCGAACAAGTTCAATTTTTCGCCTTTATCTAAGCGTTCTTTTAATTCTTCAATTGTAATATCCATCGTATTAATTATTTCCGTCACCTACCACCCAAACGTCAATCGAATCACCCGGATGAATACTTGTTCCATCACACGTAGCACACGTTTGTTTGAATACAGTTCCTGCTTCTAAATCGCTATTGGCCTCATAGGTCACTTTGCCTAATTTCAAATTCATTCCTGCTAAAATGATCGACACCTCATCTAATGGTTTGCCAATCAAATCAGGCAACTCAATCTCTGCATCCGCCGTTCCATTTCCGATATACAAATCAACCTCAGTTCCCTTCGGAATGCTACTTCCAGCCGTTATTTTACGTCCCAAAGCCTGCATATCAATCACCTCTTTCAATCGCGGATCATTCACTTGGTGCACAATCCCTTTCTTCAAACCTGCAATCACTAATTGCTGCTCCGCACTGCGCACAGAAAGACCAATTAAATTAGGCATTCGAATCGTAGGAGGGGTCTCAGAATTGATGGTAATATAGATTTTACGACCTGATTTCACTAACGCATTGGGCAATGGATACTGCGACAAAATGGTCAATGGCGGCTTATCAGCCACAAAAGTGCAATCCGATATCTCGTATTCTAAGTTATTCGCGTCTACCGATTCCTCCATCTTATCCATTGACATCCCTTTCAAATTAGGAACTTTGATGGTTTCGCCGTGGTGCGTGCTCCAAGGTAAATAGACGAAAAAGAAACCAAAGAAGAGTACTAAAAACAACGTCACTAAAATCGCTACGTGCAGGTAGAAGTCCTTTTTTGATTTAGTTGAAATGATCGCCATGGAAGGGGTTGTCTATTTTAGTGCAAGATAATAAGAAAAGAGTTGAATATTAAATCCGAAATTGTGCTTCGCAATAATTTCTTGAATTTAACATTCAACTCTATTTCTACTTTCTCTACTCTCTACTCTCTTCTCTTTACTCTCTAATCTCTACTCTAAAATCAAAAAAGGGGCTTTCGCCCCCATTTTGAAATTATCTATACTCTCTACTCTTTAATCTAAACGCTATACTCCGGACTCATTCCCTCCAGACTACCTACTACCGATTACTGGCTACCGGATACTGACTAGTACTTAAAAACCTTATCCCCTGCCATCACTTCTTGCGTTTTCTCATCGAAAGTAACGCGTTGTCCCGTGCGGTAAGCCGCATTCGACATGATCGTAGCGATAGAGTGTTGGTAACCAGCCTCGATAGGAGCGTTAGGGGTTTTGCGAGAACGAACACATTCCATCCAGTTTTTCACGTGGTTGAAAGTTAAGATGTCTCCACCTGTATCTGCATCAGTTGCTACTTTAGCTCCTTCGATTTTCATCGTAGGAAGTAAGTTCGCTTGTAAGCCCATCGCTTTCGCTTCGCGCTCACGAAGTCCACCGTTTGGAGAGATCGTGTTGGTGTCTAAGTTTAATTCACCCCCATTTGAGTAGTAAATTTCTTTTGTTCCACCCGCTGAATTCGAGAAGCGAGACGTGAATTGAACCTGGAAACCTTTGTTTCCTTGGCCATAATCAAATACCACAGTCATCGTATCCGCGTTTACGCGACCATCGTTCCATTGGTAGATTCCACCATTTGCCACCACTGAATTAGGGTGAGAAAGGCCTGAGAACCAGTGTACGGTATCGATTTGGTGCGACATCCATTGTCCTGGGATTCCGGATGAATAAGGCCAGAATAAACGGTACTCTAAGTATTTACGAGGGTCAAATGTATCAGCAGGGCGATTCATTAAGAAACGTTTCCAATCGATATCTGATTCTTTCAAAATGCTCGTTAATTCTGGACGTCTCCAGCGACCTGGTTGATTCACGTTCCACATCAATTCCACCATTTTGATATCGCCAAATTTACCCGACTTGATAAATTCATCCGCTGCCCAATAGTTCTCACCTGAACGACGTTGTGAACCGATTTGAACGATTTTACCAGAATCCTTCACTGCCTTTAGAACAGCGCGGTTATCTTCCATCGTTTCGGCTAATGGCTTCTCTGTATAGGTATCACAACCCGCTTTTACAGCCTCGATGGTGTGTAAAGCGTGTTGGAAGTCAGCTGTAGAGATGAAAACAGCATCGATTCCTTTAGCAGAATACAATTCTTCATTGTTTCTGTAGGTTTGGATATTACCACCTAATTCTTTCTCTAAAAAGGCCTTACCCTCATCTCTACGGCGATTCCATAGATCAGAAAGGGCAACCATTTCGAAGTTCATACCTTTCGCTAAGGCCTTAAATGGAGGCACATGTGAGGCACGGTGACGGTCTGAAAAACCGACACAGGCTACGCGAACGCGGTCGTTTGCGCCAAGAATCTTGCTATAAGATTTTGGGCTAAAAGCTAAAGTACCTAGAGAAGCTAGGGCACCTTTGTGTAAAAATTCTCTTCTTTCCATAGGTTGGTTTAGTTAATTTCTCTGATTTTGATGTTTTTATAGAATACGGAATCCCCGTGCTCTTGGAATAAGATAGGTCCTGAATCTTGTGCCCCAAAACCATCCCAAACTTTGTGCTTGCTATGAGCGACTAATACTTTGAAAATATTACTCTTACGCTCGTATTCGACTACTTTAAAGCCATTTAGCCAGTGTTGAACGATATTGTTTGGATACACAATAATGCGACCCTGATTCCATTCGCCTATTTTCTTTTGGAAACGGCCATCAATCTTATTAGATGGGATGATGTCGTATAAACTGGCTAATGTTCTGTTACCTACTGTGCCTAATTTCGCATCTGGGTGCTTGGCGTCATCTAACACTTGGTATTCTAAACCAATGGCTGACATACCCGAGTTATAAGACTCGTTCACGAAATATTTCACGCCTGAATTCGCGCCTTCTGTTAATTTAAAATCGAAAGTTAATTCGAAGGCAGAGAATTTGTCATTTGTTAAGATATCACCCCCATTTCCAGATTCTTTTCCACCTGAACTGTTCACGTGTAAAGTTCCGTCTTCCACTGTCCACACCGATGGAGGAGCCGTTGTTTTGAAGGCTGAACGGAAACCTGTTAAATCTTTTCCATTGAATAATAAGCGGAATCCTTGCTCTTTTTCTAAAGGAGAGACATTGTTTAATAGGTAGTTGTCTACGACTACGTTTTTGTCCAAAGGACGTGGTTGCATATCTTTCCCCGTTTGAATACGGATGTTTTTCCACATCACTTGCATGCCTGGTTTCATGTCCGCGTAAATCGCGTGAACTTGGAAGGCGATGAAACCTTTGGCCGTCATATCATCCACTAAATACGTCACTGGAATGTCGTTGATCCAAGTGCGGATTGTGCTTCCGATGGCTTCAACGCGGTAGTGATTCCAAACATCGCCTAATTTGAAGGCTTTCTTCGCTTCTGGCTTTAGTTCGTTTTGGGATAACCAACCACGTCTCGATTCATCGTAAATTCCACCTGACCATCCGCGAGGAGATGGGTCGATTTCGACCTGGTAACCATGCACGCGACCATTTTGGTATTCGGGGATGGAAAGGCTTCTGAATTGAACGCCTGAATTCATTTTGTTATCTACTTTCACGTCGAACTCCAGGATGAAATCGCCGTATTCTTGTTCCGTAGCCATGAAAGAGTTAGGGGTATTCGCAACGGTAGTTCCTACCATGACACCATCTTTCACTTCGTATTTTGCTTGTCCATTTAATTGTTTGAAACCTTTGAAGGTCTTTCCATCGAACAAGTTAGTCCATTTTTGAGCCTGCGCCTGGAACGATCCAATCGCTAAAAAAAGGCCTAAAAAGGGTAGTATTAGTTTTTTCATAGTAAAATATAAGTTTTAATTACAAGGCTCTAATCTTCGAAATTTACTCATTTATCTTTAAATAATTTAGTTTGTCTAGGGGGTGAAATCAGGTCAAGAAAATAGTCAGTTTGGGAAAGTAGATTTACTAAGTATTCTATTATTTTTGTAGATTAATAATTGATTACTATGCAAAAACAGACAAAAGCCATCCGCATTCAGGCCGAAAGATCTCAAAATAGAGAGCATTCAGTTCCTTTATATCTGACTTCTAGCTTTACATTCGAAGATGCAGAGCAAGGTCGCGCCATCTTTGCGGAGGAAATGGCTGGTAATATCTACTCTCGCTATATGAATCCAAATGTGGATGAATTTGTAGAAAAGATGAATATGCTAGAGAATGCGGAAGATGGAATTGCCTTTTCTACGGGAATGGCGGCTATTTTCGCTTCTATGGCTGGTCTGTTGAAAGCAGGTGATCACGTGGTTGCATCGAATGCGTTGTTTGGATCTTGTATCCAGATTTTAACGAAGATTACCTCGAAATGGGGTATCGAATGTACTTTCGTTCCAGGTGCTGATATCAACGCATGGAAGGCTGCGATTAAACCCAATACGAAGTTTTTATTCTGTGAATCCCCTTCCAACCCAGGTTTAGAGCTGATTGATTTACCCGAATTAGCCGCTTTAAAAGAAGGCAAGGATATCATTTTAGCCGTTGATAACTGTTTTGCGACGCCTATTTTGCAAACTCCTTTGGATTTAGGGGCAGATTTAGTGATTCACTCCGCGACGAAATATATTGACGGCCAGGGCCGTGTTTTAGGTGGTGTGATCTGCGGTAAGAAAGTGTATATCGATGAGATTCGCTTCTTTGCGCGCCATACAGGACCTTCATTATCACCATTTAATGCGTGGGTGCTTTCGAAAAGTTTGGAATTATTAGACTTGAGATTGCAAAAGCATTCAGAAAACGCGATGGCCTTAGCAGAAGCTTTGGAAGGCCATAAAGCTTTAAATAATGTCAAATATCCTTATTTAAAATCCCATCCTCAATATGAATTAGCAAAACGCCAGATGAAATATGGTGGCGGTATCCTAACGATTGATGTGAAAGGTGGATTTGAAAAAGTGGTGGCAATGAGTAAATTATTGAAAATAGCGTCTATTTCACCTAATCTAGGAGATACTCGCACGATAATCACGCATCCAGCATCTACTACTCACTCAAAATTACCTGCCGAGGAAAAAGCTTCACTAGGTATCACGGACGGCTTAGTTCGGGTGGCAGTGGGTTTAGAATCGATTGAAGATTTAAAAGCGGATTTCCTACAAGCCCTTAATCAGATTAGCTAATGTGGATCGCTCTGATCGTTTGTTTGCTTTTATTGACCGTAAATGTCGTGATTGGCGTTTATGTGGAGAGAAAGCTATCTGCTTTTATGCAGGATCGATTAGGGCCTATGAACGTTGGTAAATGGGGTTTATTACAGGTTTTTGCAGATTTATTGAAGTTGATTCAAAAGGAGGATATTGTTCCTGCCGACGCTCAAAAACGACTTTTCTTATTTGCTCCTTGGATTATATTTTTATCTGTGTTTGGGGCATTTTCTGTGATTCCACTAAGTTCAGGTGCTTTTTTACAAGGTAGCCAAACCGAAATGGGCATTATGCTCTTAATCGGTATCGTTTCCCTTGATAGCCTTGGTATTTTATTAGCCGGATGGACATCTAATAATAAGTATTCTCTTTTAGGCGCTATTCGTTCCGCCGCTCAATTGGTATCTTATGAGATTCCATTGGGGTTAACGATTTTGTGTGTCGTATTGATTTCTGGTTCTTTAAATCTGCAGGATATCTCGATGCAACAGGGGATATTCGCTTCGGAAACACAGTATTTATTTGGATTAAAAAGTCTAGGTATTGATGTCACCAATGCGGGAGGTTTCTTGAGCTGGAATGTGGTACGTATGCCTCTTTTCTTTCTTTTATTCATCATTTATTTCATCGCCTCTTTAGCTGAAGCAAATAGAGCACCATTTGATATACCCGAGGCGGAATCTGAATTAGTAGGCGGATTTCATACAGAATATGCCGGGATGCGTTGGGCTTTACTGTTTTTATCCGAGTACGGCATGATGCTATTGGTCAGCGTGTTAGGGGTTATTTTATTCTGGGGTTCTTGGTATTCACCGCTTCCTAATATAGGTTCAGTAAGATTAGCAGATTGGACGAATGGAGAGCCCGGAACGCTGTCTGCCACTATTTTAGGATTCTTTTGGATCATGCTCAAGTCCTATATTTTAATTGGTCTCCAAATGTGGATTAGATGGACTCTGCCGCGCCTTCGAGTAGATCAATTGATGTATTTGTGCTGGAAAGTGCTGACCCCCTTTGCCCTGATTTTCGTCGCAATATCTGCGGTGTGGAATTGCATCTGTTAACCTATATTCTATGATCAAACTCTTACCCAGAGTCCTTTGCCTTGGACTTTTATTTGTCCTTTCGCATCAAAGTATTGCACAAACAACCTCACTTCCTGCCATTTTTGGTAAAGTATTGGATGCTTCTACTGGAGAACCTTTAAGAGGAGCTGATATATCGGTCGATTTTAAAAAATCGGGTGTCACCACAGATTCACTGGGAAATTACCGCGTTTATTTACCCTATGGCGAATGGGTAGTTAAAGTGAGTTATGTAGGCTATAATCCCTATCGTACGAAAGTGTACGTAAAAGCGAATACGGAGCTCAATGTGGAGTTAAACAACGTTACGAAGCAATTAGAGGAGGTTATTGTTTCCAGTGCTGCAACGAAGCGGGATATTCAAACCCCTTCTTTGGGAGTAACGGTCTTGAGTTTAAAAGGGATTAAGAAACTGCCTACGATGATGGGTGAGGTCGATGTGATTCGTAGTTTGCAATCGCTTCCGGGTGTTTCCTCCGTGGGTGAAGGGGCAAATGGATTGAATATTCGGGGTTCTAATGTAGACCAAAACCTTATCTACATCGATGATACTCCTATTTTTAACCCGACGCACATGTTTGGTTTATTCTCCGTTTTCGCTTCCGATGCGATACGTGATTTAGAATTATACAAAGGAGGAGTACCTTCTCGTTTCGGTGGTCGTACCGCTTCGGTTTTGGACATCAAGATGATCGAACCGAATACCGATAAGTTTAAAATGCAGGGGGGTATTGGTTTGATTTCAAACCGCGTGATGGCCGAAATTCCTTTGATTAAAGAGAAATTATCGGTGTTAGTAGCAGGTCGATTATCGGTGAATGACTTTATGTTCAAATGGTTTGCGCCCGATTATTTGAAAAACTTGAGAGCCAACTTCTCTGATGTGGCAACAAAAATTTATTACCGTCCCAATACGAAGAACACCATTTCTTTGTCCTCTTACCTAAGTCACGATTACTATCGTGTAGATTCATTGTTTAGCATTGAGAATGTTATTGCGAAGCAAACCTCATTTAATTACGGGCACACCAATTTTTCAGGTCATTGGAACCATTATTTTTCTCCTAAGTTAAATATGATGGTGAGTGGTTCGTACACGGATTATTCTACTAAAACATTTGCACCTGACTCTGTTAATACGATTGATCTGAAGAGCTCCATTTTGTACCGTAATTTGACGGCAAGCTTTGATTACCAGCCTAATGAACGCCACAAAATGAATTTCGGGGCAACTGCTTCCCGCTACGATATTAATCCTGGTATTCTAAACGAAGGAGTTGTTTCAAGGGTATCTACTGTCAAATTGCCTTTTGAGCAATCCTACGAGTTAGCTGTTTTCGCAGATGATGAGTGGACCTTAAGTGATAAATTTACACTGCAGGCTGGTTTACGGTATTCGCATTATTACCGCATGGGAGCCGGTACTGAAAATGTATATGCTCCAGGCCAAATGCCGTCCCTGAATACCATTCTTCGGAAGAACACGTATGCGGATGGTGAGGTGATGGCCTCTTATGGCGGATTCGAACCGCGTGTTACGATGAAGTATTCACTCGCTGAGAATACGACGATGAAATTTGGCTATAACCGTCAACAACAATTTTTCCAATTATTATCGAATAATACGACTCCATTACCTACTTCCCGATGGAAGACCGCGGATAATTTCATTAAACCGCAGCAAAGTGATTTCCTATCCTTGGGATTGTTTAAAACGTTTAATGAAAACGTCTACGAGGCTTCTATTGAATCGTATTACCGAGACGTGAGAAATACACTTGATTTTATTTCAGGAGCTAATTTGCAATTAAACCCGACGATTGAAACGCAATTAATTACAGGTAAAAGCAAGGCGTATGGAATGGAGTTGATGGTCCAAAAAAAGAAAGGGGAGGTGTCTGGCTGGGTTTCCTATACTTATGCGCGTGCCTTTAATCAAATGATCGGGGATTATCCTGAAATTCAATCCATTAATGGAGGGGAATGGTTTGCCACTAATTATGACAAGCCGCACACGTTCAATATGATGTTGAACATTCAACCGACGACTCACCATAGTTTCTCGTTTACTTTTGCTTATAATACAGGGCGTCCTTTCTCTTCACCTTCAGGTTCATACGAGATTGGAGGTAAAAAATTCCCTGTCTTTGCAGAACGAAATAACGATCGCATCCGAGACTATCACCGATTAGATTTCTCTTGGACGATTAATAACCCATCGATGAAAAAACAACGTTGGGAAGGAAGCTGGGTATTTACCATTTATAATTTATATGGTCGCCAAAACCCCTATTCTGTATTCTTCAAATCGACTAGAAATGGTCTAAGGGCGTATGAATTAAGTGTATTCGCTTCGCCATTTATTTCGTTGACCTATAATTTCAAATTCTTCTAATATGCCTTTATCTATCAGAAATATACTTTTTTATGTCTTGCTACTTGGTCTAGTGACTTGGGCATGCGTAAATCCTATTCAAGATTTTGTCCAAATAGACTCCACCTCATTCACTACCATCGAAGCAGATATTTCAGATGATGCAGCTTTGAGTAAAGTGCGATTAACGAGTTCATCTAATCGCTTAACTTCTCAATTCTCCTTACCTATTTCGAAAGCGGTGGTTATATTGACGGATCAAAATGGAGTGAAAACAACTTTCACGGAAGGTACACCTACCGGTACCTATTATCCCGTTGCTGGATTTAAGGGTGTTGTAGGTTCATCGTATAAATTATCGGTTAAACTACTAACCGGTCAAGCATACGAGAGTTCAGTTGAAACGATGAAAGCTGTCCCTGAAATTGAGAATGTGATTACTCGTTTTGAGACTTTAGAGCAATATTCCAAAGTAGATGTTCGCAGGGCTGGATTTTCAGTTTATTTGGACTTCAAAGACCTCCCTACGGAAGGTGATTATTACCTGTGGAATTGGAAACACTTTGAAAAAATACGCCTTTGTGCAACGTGTACAGATGGTGGACGGTATGATTTTAAGAAATTTGATTGCGTTCAACCTCGTTTTCCAACAGATGCGATTTTAAATTACATGTGTGATGGAAATTGTTGGGATATTTCTACGAACAATGATTTGAATGTGTTCTCAGATGTATTAACCAATGGACAACGTGTGGTAGGTCGACAAGTAGCGCGTATTCCATTTGATAATTGGACTCCTTATTACTTCCGATTAGAGCAGAGATCAATTACACGTAGTGCGTATGATTTTTATCAATCTTTAATCTCTCAAATCCAATCATCAGGTTCCTTGTTTGATGTTCCTGCGGAGACTCGATTTAGTTTAAATATCAAATCGCTGACAAACCCAGCAGAAAAGGTAATCGGTATATTCAATGTATTCTCTGTGCGGAAAAAGATATTTATCATCGATCGTTCGAAGAATATTCCAGTAGG
Source organism: Bacteroidota bacterium (assembly GCA_041158445.1). Classification (GTDB taxonomy): domain Bacteria; phylum Bacteroidota; class Bacteroidia; order Cytophagales; family Spirosomataceae; genus Aquirufa. Next base: position 4,602 of record JBEBBJ010000058.1, on the reverse strand, counting down.
GGAATTGCCCATTATTTCAGTAACCCCCGGGGAAACTTATACTTGTCCTCCAGGATCTGTAGGTTGTCAAGAGAAAGTACCTTGTTTCGAATCGAACACTAGAACAAAAATTACTCCGGAAGGTTGGGTATTCTAGTTTTTTAGGCACAAATTTGTGCTTTAATAAAAGCTATGATCGGAGTTTTGTTAGTGAATCTGGGAACCCCAGATGATCCAGGTACACCTAGTGTGCGTAAGTATTTACGTGAGTTCTTAATGGACGGTCGTGTCATCGACATACCCTATCCATTTCGTTACTTGTTAGTGAATGGAATTATCGCACCCTTTAGAGCGCCTCAATCTGCTAAAATCTATAAAGAATTATGGGAAGAACGTGGTTCTCCCTTGAAGTTTTATGGAGAGGACGTTTGTGCATCCTTAGCCTCAAAACTAGGTGAAGGTTATATGGTACGTCTAGCGATGCGCTACCAAAGTCCGGATTTAAAGTCGGTGATGGCTGAGATGCAGCAAGCTAATTTGAAGAAATTAATTGTTATTCCGTTCTTCCCACAATACGCTTCCGCTACGACAGGCTCTGTTTATGAGCGTGTAATGGAAATCATGTCAGACTGGCAAATTATGCCTTCTCTTTCCATGGTAAGCTATTTTTACCAGCATCCTATTTTTGCCAAATACTTCGCTGATAAAGCAGCGAAGTATCAGAAAGACGTCGACTTCGATTATTATTTATTCTCTTACCACGGTGTTCCAGAACGCCATATTCGCAAAGGAGATATCACCAAGAATACCTGTGTTTTTGGTACCTGTTGCGAAACAATCACGGAAAAGAATCACACTTGCTATCGGGCACAATGCCATGAAACGACGCGTTTAATTGCGAAGGAGATGGGCTTGAAACCTGGTACTTATGGCACAGCTTTCCAAAGTCGCTTAGGCCGCGATCCTTGGTTGCAACCCTACACGGATGAAACCATTAAGAAACTGGTAAAAGAAGGTAAAAAGAAGATCTTAGCTTTCTCACCAGCCTTCGTTGCAGATTGTTTAGAAACCACCATCGAAGTAGGCGAGGAGTACAAAGAGCTCTTCGAAGAAGCGGGTGGAGAACATTGGCAATTAGTGGAGAGCTTAAACAATTCTCCAGAATATGTGGCTTTGTTAGAGGACCTAGTTAAGAATTCATAAGATGATTGCCTTACTATTAACCATCGTTTTCTCGGTTTTATTGCTAGTGAATTTTCGGGCACACGCGAAGTTTAATATCGATACACGCATCGCCATTTTACTGAACTATCCCGTCTGTTTTTTAACGGGTTATTTTCATCAGATGGATGCGATACCCTTCCATTGGCCTTCTACAGGCTATTCTTTGGGTATTTTAGGTATCGGTATTGGTTTCGTGATTACGTTCTTATTATCTGGTTATTCTACCGTAAAAAACGGGATGGCCCCCACTTCTTTAGCTAATAATATATCCTTAGTCATTCCGGTGATGGTGAATTTATTCATTTGGAAGACTGGTGGGGATTTGACTGTTTCCGTAATTGCTGGCCTTGTTTTATCATTTGCGGCCATTTATTTCTGTAGTCCTTCTGGTGCCGGAACTACCCAAAAGCCCGTAATCTGGGCATTGGTAGCCGTTTTCGTAGCCTCTTTACGCTGATGCTTCTATTAGGCTCCATGGCTACTTCAGCCCTTGTTTTAGCCTATTGGACCTTTACGGGTGGTGTTACGTGGTCTTTGCGCTCTGTGTTAGCCGCAATACCTTTAGGATTGCCAAACTTCTTCTCCTTTTATTTTTTATTAAAGGCACTAGATGCTTACCAACAAAATGGGGCAGTGGTCTTAACGATTTACAACTTAGGCGTGATTCTGTTGAGCGCCTTTACAGCCTTGATTTTCTTCAAAGAACAATTAACGAAGAAGCAGTGGGTAGGGATTGGATTGGGTTGTGCGGGGATAGCTTTGATTATTCTGTAGATAGGAGAGTAGAAATAAGAGAGTATAGAGTAGAGATAGGAATTTAAATGAATCTTTACTCTATAATCTATAATCTCCTATCTATGTTTTATAATTTCTGCGCAATTATAAAACATTCGCCGTTTGCTCCTTAATCTTCTCTAGCTCATCCTTCATGTTCACCACTAAACGTTGAATGGTTGAATCGTTTGCTTTTGAGCCGATGGTGTTGATTTCGCGGCCAATTTCCTGGGCCATGAAGTTCAGTTTCTTGCCGTTCCCTTCTTCTAGGATTTCGATGAAATAGTCAAGGTGAGTGGCTAGGCGTACTTTTTCTTCAGAGATGTCGAATTTTTCGATGTAGTAAACGACTTCTTGTTCGAAGCGGTTTTTGTCGAAGTCTTCTTTTAATCCAAGTTCTAAAAGGGCATTTCGCATTCGTTCGCGGATACCTGGCATCCGGATTTTGTCTTGCTCTAAAACCTGTGTTAGACCTGATTTGATCGAAGCGATGTATTCACGGAATTTATCTTCTACCACTTTGCCTTCGCGGGCACGGAATTCTTTGCATTCTTTCACCGCTTCTTGAACGGCTGAAAATACGACTTGCCACAAGGCCTCGATTTCCTCTTCATTCTCCTGTGATTGATCGGATGAATTAAGGCTTGGCATGGACATAGCTTGCATATACAAGGCATTTTCGTCGATGTTTTGGACCCCTAATTCAGTAGCGAAGCGCTTTAATTCAGCGAAATAAGTCGCTATTTGTGCTTGAGGTAGGATGCTTTGTTCTACGTTCTCGTTATTCTTTTGAATATGGAGATTTAGTTCCATTTTACCGCGCTCTAATTGTTGAGTCAGGTAATTCCGAATGTCTATTTCTTTAGCAGAAAAGGACTTAGGAACACGGCAAAATATATCCGTAAACTTCGAGTTTAGACTTTTAACTTCGACACGGATTTGCAGGTCTTGGATTTCTTTTTGGGATTTTCCAAAGCCCGTCATGGAGTAGATCATAGTATTTCTTTTTTAGCCTTAGCTGCCTGGAAAAAGGCAAATGCAATAAATAAAAGCATCGCGATGGAAGCGGCTAAGTCGATTTTATTTCCTGTAATCACAGAAACAGGAACAAATTTGAATTCAATGGTGTGTTTGCCGGCTGGAATGGCTAGACCACGTAATACGTAATCCGCTTGCACGTGATTCGCCTCTTTACCATCAATATAGGCTTTCCAGTCTTTGTTTCCTCGGTAGTAGATTTCAGAGAATACAGCAAAACTTGGGTTCTTTGCATCTGAACTGTAGGTTAAATGATTCGGCTTATATGATGTTAGGTTAATCGTTCCGTCCGTTTTAAAGCTGGCTGCTGGAACGAAAGAAGCATCTTTTTTCTCGACTAAAGCCACGTTACGCGGATCGATTTTACCAATTCCATTCAAGGCCTCATCCGCCGTAGTAACCACTTGAACCGAAGAGACAAGCCAAGCATTTCCTAAAGCACCTGGATTCGTTTGAGGAGCTAGTTGTCCTGTAGAATCTGGGCTGAGAATGTATTTCGTATTCAGCATATTCAGGATGTTCATTTGTCCTGGATTCGCAGTGAATTGTTTCTCGATTAACTCTTGGTAGCGACGTAATTTTGCCGCGTGATATCCACCCAATGACTGATGGTAATAAGACGTTGTCGCGTCGCTCATGAAATTGGTTGCGACGTTAACGACACGATAATGGGTGGAATCTTGAAGGATTTTTTGGTCAGCAGGCGTAGGCAATATTTGCTCATCTAAGGTCGCTTTTGATACAAAGAAATCTTTTCCGAAATAGCGTTTCGCCACCGGAGTTAAGTCAAAAATGCCTAACAGAACCAAGGCAATTAACCAGATGGATTTCTTAACCTTACCAGTGCTAGCCACCCATAAAATGCCTGCTCCAATCAAAACGATGAAGAAACTGCGGAAGGCATCTGATTGGAATAGTTCGATGCGATCGAGTTGGATGCTGCGCCAAATTTGGTTATTTAGCGCCGTATCTTGAATTAGTGCTCCGCCAAAATTAGGTCCTTTAAAGTCAAAAAATAAATCCGGCGCCATTCCGAAGAAAAGCGATAATCCTCCTGATAATCCTGCCGCATATAATAAAGGTTTTTTGATATCCGACCAGCTCGATTTTTGCTGAATGAAGCGAATCAAACCTAATATACCTAAACTAACGAATCCTAATTGAACAAAAGACAATACCATGGTGATGGCTCTGAACTTGTTGAATAGGGGGAAGTATTGGAATAAGAGACCATTGAAAAAGAAGTATTTACCCCAAGCAAAGGTGATGAATAAGGCGGTAAATCCGATTATCCACCATTTTTCGGCAGATTTGATGTAAAATGCTCCGAATAAAAATAAGAAAATGACTAAAGCACCGGCATAGGCTGGGCCTGCTGTATAGCTTTGCTCACCCCAATAAGCGGGACCTTTTTCGACGAATCCTAAAGCTTGCTCTTCTGGTATGCCCGCATTCGTCATTGTTTGATACGTATTCGAAGCGGTACCGCCTAAATCACCACCTGAGGCACCACCCATGAAATTCGGGATTAATAAGGTACCTGTTTCAGCGATTCCATAGGACCAATCGAAGGCGTAAGTTTGGTCT
>JBEBBJ010000057.1:0-16648 GCA_041158445.1 Bacteroidota bacterium | reverse complement strand
GTCGTACTTTCTAGGCCGGCTGGCACGATCGTATCGCGACCTCCCATACCCAGTTCTTTCGTCTCTGGCGCATTTTCCCACACCACTTTCAAGGCCTTGCGCGCATTCATCACATCCCAGGTTGTTTTACCAACCACCGCAATCACCTCGTTAAAAGTACGCGTATCGAACATAGCAAGTTTCTGAGTAGGCTCATAAACTTGTATTGGGAAAATATCCACGATACCTGGCATCTTTTTAGCAGCTGTCGCATCAAAGGACTTTAAGCGCATACCGAATGCTGGAGGTCGTTCTGTCATCGCAATCAGCATACCTGGAACTTGGTAATCCATCCCAAACAAAGGCTGGCCTTTCACGATTTTAGGCCCCTCCACATTCTTCTGTGGGGTGCCTAATAACTTGAAGTTTTTATTTCCTTTTAAAACGATGTCTTTCGGAACAGGTAATTTCGAAGCGGCCGTCGCAAAGGATCCATAGGTCGCTGACTTCCCACTGAATGAATTCATCACCATTCCATTTGCGGTCGTTAATTCCGCAATGGGCACATTCCATTCTTGGCTGGCAGCCGTTAGAATCATTTGACGAGCTGAAGCACCTGCCGTTCGTAACAGTTTCCAAGCTTGACGGATAGACTGGCTCCCTCCTGTAAACTGGCGATTGTACAAGGCAAGACTGTAATTAGCTTGTTCGACCTGAACTGACTTGAAATCAATATCTAATTCCTCTGCGATGAGCATGGGAAGTGAGGTCATGACGTTTTGGCCAAACTCTGGATTAGGCGAGAATATCTTCACCACATTATCTGGTGTGATCTTGATGTAACTCGTTAATTGTTCCCAGTTAGGCTCCGCACCTAATGCCTTCAAGGTTTCCTCTGACTTCGCAGAAGCGAACCAAGATATACCTAACATCAGTCCGCCTCCTGTTAAGGACGAGACTTTTAGAAACGAGCGTCTGCTGTAATTTTCATTGGTCTTTTTCATCTTATTTCGAGGCTGCTGCTTGTAGGATGGCTTTTTTAATGCGTGTATAGGTTCCACAACGGCAAATGTTGCCCGTCATGAAATTCTCGATATCTTCTTCCGTGGGTTTCGGTGTGCTTTTTAACAAGGCTGCGGCACTCATGATTTGTCCTGACTGGCAGTAACCGCATTGTGCTACATCGACGTCTAACCAGGCTTTTTGGACTGGATGATCTCCCTTTTCCGCTAAACCTTCGATGGTTGTTATATCTTGATTTGCCAAAGCCGAAATAGGCAGCTGACACGACCGAACAGCCGATCCATTCAAATGAACCGTACAGGCGCCACAAGAGCCCACACCACAACCGTATTTCGTACCTTTCATGTCCAGAATATCCCGAAGCACCCACAAAAGTGGCATGTTCTCATCCACCGTAACAGTGTGGGATTTCTTATTAATGCGAACTGTGAATTTCTTGATCATCCTTTTCTAGTTTAAATTTCGATATGCCAGAGGCGTGTTGCCCACCCGTTGCTTAAACAAACGCGTAAAATGTTGGGGGTATTTAAAACCTAATTCATAAGCTATTTGATTCACTGTTTTGTCGCCATCAAAGACCCGATCCTTCGCCACATCGATCAATTTATTTTGAATCATTTCTTTCACCGATTGACCCGTTTCTCTTTTGATTAAGTCCCCAAAATAATTAGGTGACAAATGCAATTGCTCGGCGAAATAGGCCACCGAAGGTAAGCCTAAAGAGGATGGTTTATCAGACAAAAAGTAGGCATTTAATTGCTCCTCAAATCGCGCTAAAACCCCCTTATTCACATGTTCTCGGGAGATAAACTGGCGGTCATAGAACCGTTCGCAATAATTTAAGAAAAGCTCAATATTCGCCGTGATCAATTTCTTACTGTGCTTATCCATGCTTTGAGATAACTCAAACGCAATTTTCGAAAAGCAATCTAACACCACTTGGCGCTCCGCATCTGAAATATGCAAAGCCTCATTCGATTGATAGCTAAAAAAATGGTAGGTCGCTAACGCTTTTCCTAGTGACGTACCATGCACTAAATCCGGATGAAACACGAGACCATAACCCTTAGGTTGATACGCTTGCGCAGGGATTTCAAATTCGGAAACTTGACCTGGTGCAAAGAATACTAATGTTCCCGCTTGGTAGTCATAGGTATGTCTGCCGTAAACGATATCGCCACACTTGACATCTTTTAAATACACACAATAAAGTCCATAGTGAAATTTAATGCGTTGAATTTCTGAACCCCAAGAACGGGGAGCCGCTTTAGAAAAATCAATCACGCTCACCAAAGGGTGCAACGTAGAATGATTATTATCCGCATTGTATTGACTAATGGAGTCCACTGAATAGTTCCGTACCATACACTAATTGCTTGTAAACGAAATTTAAACAATTAAATGATGCGAATCCGAGGCATCAGTAAAAATGGTAGAAAATGAGGTAATTGAGGTAATCAGTTCCGTTGATTTAATGTTGAATTTGCGTTCTCAAATAATCTAAAATGACATGAAAAAAATCCTTGTTTTAAGCACCATCTTATTCATCAGCATCACGGGGGCATTTGCTCAGTCTGCAACTGAAAAAGAACTTATCCAGTTGTCAATGGATAAATGGCAATGGATGTCTGATAAAAATGTAGACAAGCTAAAAGACTTATTTGATGACAAAGCGAAATTCGTCCACATGAGTGGAACTTGGAAAAAGGAAGAGGAATTAGAAATTATTAAGTCGGGAAGTATTTGGTACCGCAAAGCCAACGTAAAAGATACGGCCGTAGAAATTTTTGAAAATACGGCGATTGTATGGAATCGCATTACGTTAGACGCCGTAGTTCGCGATCAAGTAGTCGTGACTGAATTCACTGTAACGGAGGTATATAAAAAGCAAGGGAGCACCTGGAAGATGCTCGACCTTACTTTCAGCAGCGTTCGTGATTCGCATGCCATAAAAAAGTAGACTATTGCACTTCTACCTCGAAGCTCAAGTCAATATCCGTACTTCCGCCTTCTTCACGTCCTGTCTTCACTTTCACCCCATTTAGTTCTGGTTGGTGTTTTAGGATTACTTGGTACGTGCCTTTTCCGGCAGTAGCAGCCGTTTTTACAGTGGACTCTAGTCCTATAGGCAAGCCATTCTTATCCTTATCGGTTAAAGTAGTTGTTAATAACCCCGTAGGATTTGATTTAAACACGAAAAGGTGCACATCTGCTTCTTCTAAAATTTCCTCTGAAATGTTTTCAACTGGAGATTTTGAGTCATCAAATACCTCGATTTTTAAGGTATAATCTTTGCCTTTCGCTAAGACTATTTTGTCAAATTTCTCTGGATTCGTACGGGAGTCTCCATCCTTATCTTGGAAAGAGAAGGTCGTAGATTTGTTTGCGGAATCAGTGAAAATAAGATCTACGCGAGTGATTAGTTCATTGTCATCCGTGGGTTCGATATCATCCCCTTTTTTACAATTAAATAAGGCCAAGGATAGAAGGGCAATAGTTAGGTATTTTTTCATGGTATTTTATTTGTGTCTGCAAAGTTAGATTCTGGAATAACATGTTGTGTGCCTGTTCGTCGATGCAAAGCCATCAGTTCGTCGACAGAATTTTCTAAAATCATTTCCCAAGTTCTTCTCCTTTGCGTATTTTTAATTTTTCCAAATAGTTAATGGCCTTTATCACCGTACAAAATACAATCCAAGCTCCCATTTCACACGTATGGACTTGCTGGACATCAGACGAACACATCACAAAATGGAACTTTGCCAGTGATGATTGGTGCTGTCCCTCCGCGAAAAATGACTTTAGAATAGGTGGTGAATTTCACTACGAAATGGCCTCGAAAGACGGGTCGATGTCCTTTGATTTTTGGGGAACATACACGAACATTATTTCAGAGAAAACGATCGAGTATACCATAGGGGATGGCCGGAAAGTGCAGATTAACTTTTCTGAAACACCGGAGGGTACTCAAGTTATTGAGCAATTCGAGCCGGAGAATCAGAACCCAGAAGAGATGCAACAAGCTGGCTGGCAATCGATTGTAGACAACTTCAAGAAGCACGCTGAGAGCTGCTCATAAACCAAAGCCCTATTTCTGGGCTTTGGTCGGATTTAATGCGGTTTGAATTCGATCGATACAGTCTGCTACGTGGTAGGCTGTTTCTTTATCTGCATACTTGCCTTTCGCGGTTTGTAAAGACGCTAATAAAGTCTTCAATTCACCACGTACGATCGAACGTACATCTGATTGAGAAACGTTATAGAATTCGCGCGCGAATGGCGATGGCGTCATTTGCTCAGTCAATAAATACTTCATTCGCTCGACGTAGGCTTTCTGAATGTTTCTACGGAATCCATCCATCTTAGCGCCAGTCGCTAACTCTGACCACAAGCCTTGACGCAAGTCTTGGCATAAGTCAGCCGTCTTGTAAGCGTTCGCCGTGCGCAACCCGCTGTTATCTAAACGAGCAAAGGTTTCGAAGCTTAGCATACGATTTAGCGGACTAGCTTGCAGGCTTCTGATGCGATCGGTATACCCCATCATTTGGTGGGTAACTACTTCGCGGTTGATTAACCAATCTACGTTTGAGAAAGCATTCGCTAATAACCATTTCACAGCCGTTTGTTGCGTGGCTTTGGGCACTACGACATAGCTCTCAATTTGTTGATTTGGCTTTGCATATTGCTCGTAAACTCCACCTACGTTAGTCGTTACGTGACCTACGTAACGTGACCAAGCGCTCAATAATTCGTCGTTTAATTCGATTAAATCTTCGTAGTCGTTCGTCTTATTGCTCGTCCAAGAAGCTAAATTTTTCGCTACATATTTCAAGTTTTTCACCGCATAGGTGCTCGCGCGAACGGGGTCGTTACCGATGTCTTCGGTCTGAGAACTTGGATCGAATGTTGTTCCTTGATTGCCAAAACGGAATCGAGCATCGCCCGCCTTCGCCTCCACCCATTTGTTTAGGGTAGGCACTTCGTCCTCTGGAGTTTTGGCATCAGGCAAAAGACGGTATCCCCAATTCACGGCATAATTATCGTATGGGCCCATCTGACGAATGTAACGAACGCCCTTGTCTTCCGGCTGTGCGATATAATTAAAGCGCGCATAGTCCATAATACTTGCAGAAATACCCTCTTTCTGAGTGAAATCAGCCTTGCGGTAATTCTCCACTTCGTAGGAACTACTTGCCCCCATGTTGTGCGGGAAACCTAAAGCATGTCCTACCTCGTGCGAAATAACCATCTCCATCATCTCACCGATATCTTCCTCGCTCGTCTCTAAAGTTCTTGCTTTCGGATTAGACGCAGCCGTCTCGATTAAGAACCGATTGCGGTACGAACGTAGGTGATTATGGTACCAAATAATGTCACTTTCAATAATCTCTCCAGAACGCGGATCGCTCACGCTAGGACCCATCGCATTTCTTGTCGTGCTCGCCACGTAGCGAATCACCGAGTAGCGAATATCTTCTGGTGAGAAATCTGGATCCTCCTCTTTGCTAGGTGGATCCTTGCAGATGATGGCATTTTTAAAGCCGGCCACCTCGAACGCTTTTTGCCAATTCTCCACGCCCTTTTTCATATGCTTGCGCAACTTCATCGGCGTCGCCGGATCTAAATAATAGACAATAGGTTTAATGGGTTCTACTAATTCTCCACGCTTGTAAGCCGCCATGTCTTTTGGCTCTAAGCGCCAGCGCTGGATGTAGGTCTTTTGGTCTGACTTCAACTCCTCACTACCGTAATCGAATTGTTTTTGGGTAAAATAGCCCACGCGTTGATCAAATAAACGCGGCTTCATCGGCTTCTCAGGTAAGAGAATCATCGACTGATTCATCTGCATGCTGATCGTCTCGGTATAAGCTGTCGCGGACGGCTTCGTCGCGTTATAGGTGAAGTCTTGCAACACCTCGATGTTTAATGGAAAGGCCTTCACCGAACGTATAAAACTGCGGCTCGCATCTAAATTTCTCACCTTGTGCGTCTCGCGAAGCGAGGCATCTAATCCGCTCATTGCCGGAATGTCACTCGTGTAAAATTTCGTCACATCGATGACGATGGATGAAGTGTCCTTACTATAGGTTTCTATGTCAAACGCATACAAAGTAGGCTCGTAATTATTCGCCTTTACAGACAAGCTGATAGGCAAAGAATCTGGTGCCACGGCGGCGTAAGACTTGATTTTAATGAGGATTTTTTCCTGGAATTTCTCCCAAACAATCAGTTGCTCATGGCTCGATGTTCCGGCATTCACGTAACCTCCGCCTAATCCATTGGGGATTTTCGCAATCTGGCTAACCAAAAGCATGTCTTTACCCAAATGCTTTTTAGGGATTTCGAAATAGTATTTATCACCTACCTGATGCGTAGTGAAAAGGCCTTTAGAAGATTTCGCTTCCTTCGTGATGACCTGGTCGTAAGATTTGATTTTAGAGGCTGGTTTTTTAGCCGCTGTAGAATCAGCTGGCTTCGGAGCTACCGGTGTTTTAGGAGCCTGTGCTTGTGTGGAAATAACAGCGGCTAGCATAAATACCGCCGAAAGAATACCTTTTTTCATAGTTTAAAATTCAGTGAATGAAGTCTAAACCAAAAGTAAGGGATGTTGTTCAAATAATCACCTGATTTATCCTGCTATTTGCCGGCCATTTTCATAAAAAAAGCCATCCTTTCAGATGGCTTCACGTTTATTTTTCTACCGTAATCAAACCTGGAATCTCCACCATTTCGTTTGCCTCCGCAGCGTAATCTACACCATCGAAACCGAAACCGAATAGGTTCAAGAAGTCTGATTTATATCCGTTCAAATCGCCGATCGCTGGAAGGTTTTCTGTCGTAGCGCCTTTCCATAATTCAGCCACTTCTTTTTGAACTGCCTCATCCATTTCCCAATCGTCGATACGGATACGGCCTTTTTCGTCTACTGGAATCTCGCCGTTTGTGTACAAGCGCTCGCTGTAAAGACGTTGAATTTGTTCGATACAACCCTCATGTGAGCCTTTCGCCTTCATGATTTTGTATAGCAATGAAATATATAAAGGGATCACTGGGATCGCCGAACTTGCTTGTGTTACTAGGGCTTTGTTTACTGAAACGAATGCTTTGCCTCCTATTTTGGCCAAATCCTCCGTAATCTCAAACGCCGTCGCCTCTAAATGCTCTTTCGCCATTCCAATCGTTCCCTTGCGGTAAACCGGCTCAGTTACATCTGGCCCAATGTACGAATACGCCACCGTCATCGCGCCTTCAGCTAACACGCCAGCGTTCAGCAAAGCGTCCGTCCACATCTTCCAATCTTCACCACCCATCACTTGAACCGTATTCGCAATATCCTCATCGCTGCAAGGTGTAATCGTCACTTCAGAAACAATGCCCGTGTGGAAATCCACCGTTTTATCCGTGAACGTATCGCCGATAGGCTTCAACACCGAACGGTGCAACACGCCCGTCACCGGATGCTGACGAACTGGGGAAGCTAAGCTATAGATCACTAAATCTATTTGGCCTAAATCCGCCTTGATTAAATCGATCGTTTGCTTTTTCACTTCGTTCGAGAACGCGTCACCGTTAATGCTCTTCGCATAAAGACCCGCTTTCTCTGCTTGCGTATGAAACGCTAAACTATTGTAATAGCCCGGAGAGGCTGTTTTTCCTGCTGCTGGCGCTTTCTCAAAGAAAACACCGATCGTCGCCGCATTCGAACCAAAAGCACTTGTAATGCGAGAAGCTAAACCAAAACCAGTAGAGGCTCCTATCACCAACACCTTTTTAGGGCCATCGATGGCTCCCTTTGATTTAACGTAGTTAATTTGATTTATGACACTTTGCTCACATCCTTTCGGGTGGGAAGTCAAACAGATAAACCCTCTCATTCTCGGTTCGATAATCATACGTGCGCTTGTTTTGTTTACACAAAGATAAATTTCTTCGCCTACATCTGCAATTAATGTTCAAAATGCGGTTTCAAACAATTGATAGTCTGACTAGTTATGTATGAAAATAACTCTAAAATGAAAAGAAAAGAATTCATCAACGTACTATCCGGAGGAATCGCCGCTACCTGTGTCAGCTGCCTGGTGGCCGCTTGTTCGAAAGACGATTCGGGCGGAGGAAATATCACCCCTAATCCGGGAGGCGGAGCTGTGGGAACGAATTCCGTCACAGTAAATTTAGATTCCGAACTAAAATCTGTTAACGATTTCGTAGCTAAAAGCGGCGTCATTGTCATCCGCAAAGCCAGTGGAAATACGCCAGCTAGCTTTCTAGCCCTTTCTTCGGTTTGTCCTCATGCGGGTGCCACGGTGGAATACAATAACGGGCAGTCGATCTTCTATTGTGCTGCTCACGGTTCTGCTTTTGCTGCTGATGGCGCTGTGACGCAAGGACCTGCGACGAAAGGTTTGACGAAATTGAATGTGGAGGTTACCGGAGCGACTTTGAGTGTGAAGGCGTAATAAACGTTAATAATACTTCCCCTTTTCCATCAATAATTCAAACGCCTCTTCCCAAGTAGGAATGGTATCGGATTCGTAACCATAGGTAGGGCCAGTAGCAATTTTATGGAAGGTTTTCATGGCCTTTAAGTGCACGCCGCTTCTCAGAAAATTCAGCATCAATTCGCGGCTTTCCCAGGCCGTTAAGGTGCATTGAAAACCCTGCATTTTTCGAACTTCGGCATGTAAATTACCGGGGGCTGTTTGCGCCTGACGAAAAGAAGGAATGGCTAAAAACCAAAAACGAATATAGCCTACTAGGCCTTTAGGCTTTAAGCCGGTGATGGAGATGTGCATCCTATTTGGCGTTCCAGCCGTCCTTAAACCCTTGGATTAAATCACCAGAACTTCCTACTTCATATCCAATTAAGCCGAAAATAACCGCTAAATGAACGATTAATACGCCTTGCTGCCAAACAGGTCGTTCTTTAAAGGGTTGATCTGTATTAAACGGATCAAAAATAAGGGCCGGCTGCCGAGTGTTTCACCAGCAATTCATAGCATCCGAAAAGGACAAAACCGAGGTACAGAAATTTGTTAAATGAAGTTTTCATGATTGAATTATTTTGCTTTGAAATTACTCAATTTTTCTTTTTCTAACCAAGTCTTTATGTACGAAAGGACCTCAGGCTCGATGGTCGTTTCTAGTTCTCCATATTCGGCCACGGGCATTGTATGGCTATTTGGGCCTTGTTTAAAGGAAAATCGGCATAAGTATTGAAAGGCGTTTTCGCCTATTGACACTTTCTGTCAATACCTGAAAATCGTTTGTACAGCTCTCGCGAAATTCTAGCAAATGGCGAACAGGACCCCTGCTCCAAGATTTACAACATACCGCGCGACACAAAGTCAATAATTTCCGAAGCAACCGCCTCTTTCGACTGAAGCGGAATCAATTTCTTTTCCCCCGAAGCAGCAAAAACCGTTACCTGGTTCGTATCTACTCCGAAGCCAGCACCCGCATCTTTCAACGAATTCAAAACGATGAAATCCGTATTTTTCGATTTCATTTTCGCCAAAGCATTCGCCTCCTCGTTTTCAGTTTCCAATGCGAACCCAACCAGTAGTTGATGAGGCTTTTTTACTGCCCCTAAAGCCGCTAAGATATCTGTCGTTTTTTCTAAAACCACCGAAGTCGTCGCCTCTGATTTTTTAATTTTTTCAGAAGCCTGAACAGCCGGGCGATAATCCGCCACGGCAGCCGCCATGATCAACACATCAGCCGAAGCAAAATGAGTCAAACAAGCCGCTTCCATTTCAGCTGCAGACCTCACATCCACCACCTTAATTCCCTGAAGAGAGGTAGAAACTTGCAAAGGACCAGCAATTAAAGTGACATCGGCTCCTTGAAGATAATAGGCCTCGGCCAGGCTAAGACCCATTTTCCCTGTAGAAAAGTTAGAAATATAACGCACCGGGTCGATTAGTTCGACCGTAGGTCCAGCTGTAATGACTATTTTTTTTCCTGCGAAAGAAGCCCCTCTAAACGTGTGAGAAGTCAAATGCTGGACGATTTCCTCTGGCTCCATCATGCGCCCTTGGCCTACTAATCCGCTAGCAAGTTCCCCAGAATTAACCTCTAAAACCGTCACACCATCCCCACGCAAAGTAGAAATAGAGCGCTGGGTAGCTGGGTGCAAGAACATATCTTCGTCCATCGCAGGAGCCACGATAACCGGACAACGTGCGGATAAATAGGTAGCCAAAAGCACATTATCACACAAACCCTGCGCCATCTTAGCGAGTGTGTTGCAGCTGGCAGGCGCAATGATAAATACATCCCCCCACAAGCCTAATTCCACATGGTTATTCCAAACATTCTCTTCTTGAAATTCCGCCCACACTGGATGCTTAGAAAAGGTCGAGAGCACTAAGGGCGACACAAAATCAAGCGCCGCTTTCGTTAGCACCACACGCACTTCTGCGCCTTCTTTCGTTAACAAACGAACGAGCTGAATCGACTTATAGGCCGCAATGCTGGCGGTAATTCCGAGTATTATTTTTTTCCCTTGGAGCGACATGGATGGAATATTTTGGCCAAAATTATGGTAATTTTACCCATTAACATAATGAATTGAAACAATTTCAAAAGACCAGCGAGCTTCAAAGCTACCTACAATCGTCCGGTAAATCCATTGGATTTGTCCCCACGATGGGAGCTTTGCACGAAGGGCATTTGGCCTTAATTAAAGCCTCAAAAGCTACCTGCGAAATAACGGTTTGCAGCATTTTCGTCAATCCGACGCAGTTTAACGACCCGACGGATTTCGAAAAATACCCGGTTACTTTGGCTGCGGATCTAGAAAAATTAGAGGCCGAAGGATGTGATGTCGTATTCGTTCCCTCGGTATCTGAGATGTATCCATCCGGCACAGCTCAGTTAAAACACTACGACTTAGGATTCATTGAGACTATTTTGGAAGGCAAATATCGCCCTGGACATTTCCAAGGGGTGTGCGTTGTCGTCGATTTATTACTCAAAGCGGTGCAACCCCACAAATTATTTATGGGGGAGAAGGACTACCAACAAGTCGCTGTGGTACGCAGGATGCTAGAGCTTACAAATTCCAAGGTCGAATTAGTGAAATGCCCGACGGTCAGATCGGGCGAAGGCTTAGCGCTGAGCAGCCGAAATGCCCGTTTAACGGAGGAACAAAAAGAGCAAGCATTAGCTATTTACAGGGGCTTTGGCCTATCTTCTGAAACGGAATTCAAACAATCGCTGCTTGAAAACGGTTTTGAATCCATTGATTATGTGGCCTGTGTAGATCCACAAACCTTACAAGAAAAACCGGTAGGTGAGAAGCCTTACCTCATTTTAGTCGCTGCTTTTATCGGCGGTGTTCGATTAATTGATAACAAAACCTTTGCATGAGCTACCTAAAAGAAGTTAAAAGAGTCACGACCACCACCTTGCAAACCATGAAGGGCGCGGGGGATAAAATCGCCATGTTAACCTGCTACGATTACACGATGGCCGGACTTTTAGATGCGGCCGGAGTCGATGTTTTATTAGTAGGGGACAGCGCCAGTAATGTGATGGCGGGTTATGAAACGACTTTGCCCATCACCTTAGACCACATGATCTACCACGCCCAATGCGTCAGCAGAGGAGCAAAAAGAGCGATGGTTTTAGTGGACATGCCTTTTGGGTCTTATCAATCGGACAGCTCGATTGCCTTAGCCTCAGCGGTGAGAATCATGAAGGAAACCGGAGCCCATGCGGTGAAATTAGAGGGGGGCGAAGAGGTCGTAGAATCGATCTTAAAAATTACGAAAGCCGGCATTCCGGTCATGGGACACTTGGGTTTAACACCCCAAAGTATCCACCAATTCGGTTCTTATGGTATCCAAGGAAAAGGCGAAGAAGCGGCAAATAAATTAATTAAAGAGGCCGTTATGTTGCAAGAAGCGGGCTGTTTTGGGCTAGTTTTAGAGAAAATTCCAGCTGTATTAGCCGCGCAAGTTACTCATGCTTTGCAGATTCCGACGATCGGCATAGGTGCCGGAGTGGGTTGCGATGGGCAAGTATTAGTAATGCAAGATATGCTGGGAATGAATGACGGATTTGCCCCTAAGTTTTTGCGCAAATATGCTTCATTAGGCGAGGACATTACCCGTGCTACCACTGCCTATGTGCAGGATGTGAAGCAAGCGCAATTCCCTTCGCCGGAAGAATCGTATTAAACGAGTTGATTTTTTGCGTTTGGAAAAATAACGGTAGGAGTCCAGGTTTTAGCCGCTTCGAAATCCATCACTGCATAGGAAATGATGATGACGATATCGCCTACAACCCCTTTTCTTGCCGCAGGACCATTTAAGCAAATAACACCTGAGCCGCGTTCGCCCTTGATTAAATAGGTTTCGATGCGCTCCCCGTTGTTCACGTTCACCACTTGGATTTTCTCGTGCTCGATCATATTCGCCGCATCCATTAAATCCTCGTCCATCGTTAAACTACCCACGTAGTCTACATTGGCTTCAGTAATCGTGGCACGGTGCACTTTAGATTTTAAAATTTGAATTTGATACATGGTGTTTGCGGATTGATTATTTTTCCCAAAATTACCAAATTATTAATACCCTCCCATGGTACTCTGTCTCGATTTAGGAAATTCCCGCTTAAAATATGCGCTTTTCGACGGCTCGCAATTGCGTGATTCCGGATTTATCGCTGATTTATCACTCCCGAGTATCACTGAAATTATCCCAGCTGAGGGCATTCGCCTCCTTGCGATTTGCACGGTCATCGACATCCCTTCGGAAATTTTAGCCTCATTACAGGCAAATTATTCCGTTCATTTTATTGCCAAAGAAGACACAAACCTCCGTTTCTCTACCTACGATCCGAGTACCCTCGGATTAGACCGCCTTATTTTGGCAGAAGCCTGTCTTTCCCTATTCCCCTCACAGCCTTCGCTCTGCATTTGCTTAGGCACCTGCATCACCTATAATTTGATTTCTGCCTCTGGGGAATTCATCGGTGGAGCCATCAGTCCAGGCCTTCACTTGCGCTCCAAAGCCATGTCAGAGTTTACCGATAAACTTCCTTTGATCGATTTAAAAGCTGATTTTACCCCATTCGGAACCGATACGAATTCGAATTTAAATGCGGGTGTTATTTCCGGAACTCTTTTCGAAATCAACGGATTTATCGCTTCCGCGAAAAAAGAATTTCCTAATCTTCAGGTGATTCTAACGGGAGGTGACGCAGACTATTACAAAGACCAATTTGAAATTAATCCATTACTAGCCTGGAAAGGATTTTTGCGAATGATTCCGAAGGCTTAGTCGTAGTGAAATCTACATTTTGCAATTTGAATCTCATCATCTACCACTCGGTAGATTAAGCGATGCTCTTCATCGATTCTTCTAGACCAAAATCCAGCATAATTAAACTTCAGCGCCTCAGGCTTTCCGATTCCTTCATAAGGGCTTCGCGAAATGTCTTTTAATAGCTCATTGATTCGCTTCAATTTATGCTTATCAATCTTTTGCCAATAAAGATAGTCTTCCCAAGAATGCGCCGTAAATACGTATTTCATTATTCAACGAGGTCCTTAACAAGCTTCTTTCCGGACCTTAATTCTTGAATAGATTCATCTAAACGCTGTTGATTATTGCGTGATGATAGTTCGTGCTGCGTACTTTTTAAGGAGTTATATTCCTCTAATGACATAATTACTACCCCGGAGTCCTTGCCACGGTTAATAATCAATGTATCAAAACTTTCTGTCACACGATCAAAATAGCTCTTTATATCTTTCCTGAAATCCGATAACGTGGTCGTTAACATTATGTACAATTTTATGTACAAATATATGTACATAATTTTTATATTCAAAATACCTATTGACACTTTCTGTCAATACCTGGAAACCTCTTTACATACCTCACGAGTTATTTCACACGAAACTGTCCCCAGGGGCATCAAACGCAAAAAGCCCCGCTTCAGCGAGGCTTTTCACAGGGGTCATTCCCACAGATTATTTAAAACCAATCTTCTCTAAACCTTTGTGACTAATCACAATTGCCTCTAATGGCGTCTCGTTGAAACAAGCATCTTGCTCCACGAAATAGTACTGCATACCTGACAATTTTTTATTGTCTAAAATACGCTTGAAATCAATCTTGCCATTTCCCACTGGAGCGAAACGTCCTTGATCATCCATATCCTTCACATGCCAAATCTTGAAACGACCTGGATAGCGCTTGAAATAATCCACTGGATCAGCGCCAGCTTTCGTTACCCAGTATAAATCCATTTGGAAATTAACATACTTCGGATTGCAATTCTCTAAAAGGTACTCGATAGGAACAACCCCAGTTTCGTCCTTTCTGAATTCGAAATCGTGGTTGTGATACAATAATTGTAAACCAGCCGCCGCACATTTCTCGCCTAATTTATCTAAGATTTCTGCCAAATTCTTAGCTCCACCCTTCATCGCCATTCTCTTATTTACCTGATCAAAAGTAAACAAGCCCATTGGCGGAACTGGAATCACAAAGTATTTGAATCCAGCTGTCTTTAGATCTGCAATTTGTTGATCGATATTTTCAAAATTAGCTGTCCCCTGGTGTGCAGAGATGGGCGTTAATTTCATCTCATCTAAAAGCGTCTTGAAGTCCGCTGGAGATAAATTATAAAACTTGCCATTATTATAGCCCGCAGATTCTACGTTTACATAACCCGCTTGTGCTACTTTCTCTAGTGTCGCGCGCGCATCTTTCATCGCATCACGCACCGTGTATAAAGCTAAACCGCCAAAAGGTTTATCAGCCTTAACCTCTTTATCAGCTGGTTTGAAGGAAACTAACGACATGGCCATCACGGCAACTATCGCTACAATTGATTTCATTTTCATAGTTAATAATTTTCATTGAAACTTAAATTTAATGTATTTATTTGATAAAATGAGAAACTAAGCTCTCCCATTCTTTTTCTAAAGTGAGCAATGGCCGAACTTTCTTCGCCCTAGCATACCAATAATCCGCATTCCAACTGTCCCCTTCTTTGCGATGTAAATAGGCATGTACCCAGGCTGCCTCCGCACCTGGTAAAGAATCCACAAGATCGTGGGCCTTTTTCCAATCCCCCTTTTTATCATACCATAGGCTTTTTAGAAGCACGGAAAAATGCGCGGGTGGTTCGGGATGGGTGAGTGATTCGTGGAAAAGAGATTTACTCATGTTTGAATAGGTTAATCGTATAATCTAACAATTCTTGCCCCCCTATTTGCCCATGGCCGGGTATAACTACTTTAACAGATGGAAAAGCTTGCTTCACTTTCCTCACTGTCGCAGACCAATCCTTCACATTTGCATCGCCTAAAAATCCTTTAGTGGCTTGCATTTCTTTAATTAAACAACCGCCAAACAGCACGTTCTCTGACGGAAAATAACCCACCACATTGTCCTTTGTATGTCCCTCGCCTAAGAATGTAGCGGTTGCAAATTTTCCTCCCACATTCAATTTAATCGTTTTTGTAAATCCATTTTGGGGATATGCCGTCTGATTAGCTTTCGCTAGATCTATTGTTTTACTATTGCCAAAAGAAGGAATTTTATGCGCATGAAACGCCGCTAAACCTCCCAAACAATCGTCGTGAAAATGCGTGGGAACCACTGCCTTAATTTTACAGTTTAGCTTATTTTCAATGAAATTAATAAGCTCCTCAGCACTCTTGTCATTTGTGGGTGTATCAAAAACGAGCGCTTCATTCGCATCTCTCGCAATCATCCCATTACACGCCACCTTCCCAAAATCATTCGTTTGTAAATAGGAGGTATGCACAAACGTATGTGGCGCAATTTGGACGACTACTAAATCCGCAGACCGATAGACCTCGAAGGGTAATTTCTGCGCAATGACTGAGAAACTAACACAGAAAAGAAAAATCCTAGAGATAATGCTTAATAACATATTGCCTACTATTTCGTTCTACCTTTATACCTTAACACAAACTAATGAAGATTTTAATTTATCTACTAATCAGTTCTTGTCTTTTATTTACAGCCTGTTCTGGTTTACCTTTTCAAACGCTTTCATCAACTACGACTATTAAGAGTAATGATGCGTTTATTTTAGGTAATAACAAGCACGGAAAGTTTTCGGTAAGATTAAAGAATACCTCTAATTCGGATATTACGATTTGGCAAGCGCCTATAACCGGGGGGCAACATTCTCCTCTTCAAGTTGCGTCAAAGCAAACCGTGAATGTCAAGGTAGACCGCGACACCGCACTTAGAATTGAAAATTCTTCGGCATCAGAAATCGACGTAGAGCTTTTGGTGAAAGGGGATACGGGGCTCTCGATGGGGTATAAAAAGTAGATGGGCTTGGAAATATTATTGGGAATATGAGTATATTTCATTCCAATAACTGGTGAATAAATGAACAATCGCCGAGAATTTCTAAAGCAAAGCATAGGCCTTTTAGGCCTTTCAGCCCTAGATTTCAGGACCTAAATCATGACATCTAAAGACAAACATACCTTCGACGCCATCGTCATCGGATCCGGAATCAGCGGCGGTTGGTCTGCCAAAGAACTAACGGAGAAAGGCCTGAAAACCTTATTACTCGATCGCGGGAGAGATGTGAAGCATGTAGTTGATTACCCCACCACTTTAGCGAATCCTTGGGATTTACC
>JBEBBJ010000056.1:0-9104 GCA_041158445.1 Bacteroidota bacterium | reverse complement strand
TTACTAGGCTTGTTTTTAGCGATTTTTATTATTGAACTAGGGTATTCGAACCCGCTTATTTATGTGGCATTCATCTTATATGTGCCCATCAGTCAATTTCTTTATACGCCTTTATTTAAGCTGACGGGTGGTTATACCTACTATTCTCCTATGCTCTTGGGGTATATGGTGAACGAGCAACAAATTGATCTGCACAGCGGGACGAGCTTCGATTATTTATTTGTCTTTAGAAATCAGAAGGCAGGTGTTTCACTTAGAAATAAACTGCTAATGTATCATTGCGAGGGCTTGTTGAATATTATTTCCCAAATAGAAAATAAACGCATTCCTGAATCTGTTCAGATCGTAGGTACATCGTATTTTTTCAATGAAAGAACCTTGCAAAAATTAGGTTTCCAAATTGAAAAGGCCTCCTTGTTTTATCGCGCCAATCTCTTCATCAATTTCATTGATTTGTTTTGGATGTACTCTCTATCGCGTGGTAAAGTTTCATTCCCCGCAGTATGGGATGCGAAAAAAGCGAGGGCTCTTGGAACCACGCTGGTGGCTAATAAGAATCAGCTAAAAGCTTTTAGTGAAAAGCTAAAACTATCGAATATTGTGTAATTATTTCAAGAATAAACCAAACTATATAAACAACATTATCATTTCATTTATTATTTCTTAACAGTTTGTTAAAATTTTGGTAGCCGACAGTTTTTTAGCACTACTTTTGCAAAAATTTTCAACAACACTAAGTCATTTTAAATGAAAAAAATCATTGTTTTTTTGCTTTTCGCAATGGGTTTGCAACAGGCTGTTGGCCAAACCACGACTTCAAGCATTAAGGGGATTGTAAAAAATGGAAAACTTGAGGCGCTTCCTGCAGCCTCTGTTTTAGCTGTCCATGCTCCCTCTGGCACGAAGTATTCCGCCATATCTAATGGTGATGGTAGATTTAATTTGTTAAATATGAGAGTCGGTGGACCTTATATTATTACAGTTAGTTACGTGGGTAGTCAAACCCAAAAAATCGAAGATGTTTATTTGGAGTTAGGAAAAACATCAAATGTAGATTTCGTCTTGGAAGAAGAAAGTAAACTTCTAAACGAAGTAAAAGTAGTAGCGAATAATAAGGTTTTTTCAAGTAATCGTACCGGTGGAGAAACGACAATTGGTAAAAGAGAATTAGTTTCTTTACCTACCATTTCTCGTTCTGCAGATGATTTTACTCGTTTAGAGCCATCTGCAAGCGGGGGTTCTTTTGGTGGTAGAAATAACAAGTTTAATAACTACTCGTTAAATGGTTCTATTTTCAATAATCCTTTTGGATTAGATGCAGCAACTCCGGGTGGACAAACAGGAGCTCAACCGATATCTTTAGATGCGATTGATCAAATTCAAGTCGCAACAGCACCTTACGATGTTACTTTATCTGGTTTTACCGGCGCGTCAGTTAACGCGGTTACAAAATCAGGTACAAACGAGTTTCATGGTACAACCTATGGTTTTTTCAGAAATGATGCCATGACAGGTAGCAGAGTAAATGGGCAAAATATTGTTGTGCCTAACCTGGAGCAAACGCAAACAGGATTTAGTATCGGAGGCCCATTAGTTAAAGACAAATTATTCTTCTTTACGAACTTTGAGATTGATAATAGAAGTGATGCAGGTTCTAACGTAATCGCAAATAATGGCGATAATATCGCGGGTGTTAATGAATCAAGAGTACTTGCTTCTGATTTGAATTTTGTCTCTTCTGAACTAGGGAAACTAGGTTACAAAACAGGAGATTACCAAGGCTTCACACACTATTCAAAGTCAAACAAAGGGATTGTTAAGTTAGACTGGAATATTAACGATAATCACAAGTTTGCGTTTATTTATAATTTCTTAAATGCATCTAAAGATAAACCGGCTCATCCTACGGCTATCAGAAGAAGAGGTCCAGATTTTAATACCATGCAGTTTGCAAATTCAGGGTATCAAATTAACAATGAATTGAACTCTATTTTAACGGAGCTTAACTCTAAATTCTCTGAATCAATAACGAATAAATTACAAGTGGGATACTCACATTTTAACGACTACAGAAATCCTTTTTCCAGTCCTGCACCGGTAATTAGTATCACAAAAGATGGTTCTCCTTATATTATTGCGGGTCACGAGCCCTTTTCCATTAATAATAAGTTAGATCAAAAAGTATTTCAATTGACGAATAATCTGAATATTATCAAAGGAGATCACACGTTTACGCTAGGGGTATCTTTTGAAAGATTCCAGTTTCAAAACTCATTCAATCTGAAGGGTTATGGCTTTGATGTTTTTGGAAGTGTAGATATGGATGGTTTCAAAACGAATATTAAGAATGGCTATTATACAACTGCGATTGCTGATGCAACAGCCACTTTTAATGCAAGAAATGCGAAACAAGCAGGAACAAATGGAGGTTGGAATTTATCAGAAACAACAGTAGGTCAGTTAGCGTTCTATGCACAGGATGAGTGGAGTGTAAACGATAATTTAAAGCTAACGTTTGGATTACGTGCTGATAAGCCGATGTATTTTAATACCTCAGAATTAATCCAAAAATTCATCGATACAGATAATTCTGAAGGGTATTTGCCAGGAATTAATTATTTTAATCCTAAAAATGGTAATTCAGTGAACTTTAATTCCACTCAATTGCCTGGTAATGCCATTTTATGGTCACCGCGTGTTGGATTTAATTGGGATAATGATGGTATGAAAACTACCCAAGTAAGAGGAGGAACTGGAATTTTTACGGGTAGACTTCCTTTCGTTTGGATTGGTAACCAAGTGAGTGGTATCGATCCATTCTTCTACCAAGTAGTGGATACCGATTTTAAATTCCCCCAAGTATGGAGAACAAGTTTAGGAATCGATCATAAATTTGATAATAACTACATCTTAACGGTGGACATGTCTTACAACAAAGATATTAATGGGGTACACGTTCAAGATTGGGGTTTAAAGACTCCGACAAGTCGCTTATCGGGTGTTGATAAAAGAGCGATTTATGGCGCTAATGACAAAGGTGTTTGGACTGATTACGGATTCCCAGCAGATGCACACGCCTACGTAATGACGAATACAGACAAAGGAAGTGCGTTTAATACATCGGTAAAAGTTCAAAAATCTTTTGACAATGGACTATATGCAAGTGTTGCCTATAACTACTTAGTTGCAAAAGATGTGAATTCAATTGAAGCTGAAATCACAGGAGATGCGTTTGTATTTAATCCGGCTCAAGGCAACGTAAATGATGCAGTTTTGTCGAATTCTAAATATGGAGATACACATAGACTAATCGGTGTGGGATCTAAGAAATGGTCATACGGCACAAATAATAAGTGGGCTACCACCATTTCAACTTTCTTTGAATATGCGCAAGGTGGCCGTTTCTCTTATACTTATGGTGGTGATATTAACAATGATGGTGCGTTTGGTAATGATTTAATTTATGTACCTACAACAACTCAAATTAATGAAATGACTTTTTCTGGTCTAGGTCAGGCAGCGGCGTATGAGAATTTTATTAAGCAAGATGACTATTTGAATTCTATTAGAGGGCAATATGCTGCACGTTATGGTGCATTATCCCCATGGAGAGGAAAATGGGATATTAAGTTGATTCAGGATTATAACTTCAAAACGTCATCATCATCTAAAGTGAATACGATTCAGTTTAGCATTGATATTTTGAATGTTGGAAATATGATTAATTCGGATTGGGGATTAGTTCAATTGCCTACTAGTGTTCAGCCAATTGGGGTGTCTGTAGATGCTGTTACAAAACAGCCAACATACACATTTAATGGCCAACAAACGAAGACATTTAATTATGATTCTAGTTTAGCCTCTAGATGGCAAGCACAATTCGGTATTCGTTATATTTTCTAAAAACGAGTCTTTGTAAACAGAAAAGGCCCTCATAGGAGGGCCTTTTCTGTTTAATAATAAGGCTAAATTACGCATGTTCATCTTTTTTACATGAACTTATTCACCTCTAACCAGTGCATAAAGGCATCGAACCATTTGTTGCTGGTGCGATTCGGATTGCCTAGGCCAAAGCCGTGACCACCGTTTTGGTATAAGTGAAACTCCACCGGTCTTTTCGCTTTAAACCACGAGTCAATTACCCCAAATTGTGAGTTAAATAAAAAGTCATCCGAGGCAATCACATTAAACATAGGCGGTGCATCAACTGGCACTTTTACGGGCCCCATTCCACCATAAATAGGCCCGATAAATGCGAGTTTCATCGTTTTAGAGTATAGCGTCGCATGCATCGTTAAGCCCGCTCCAGCAGAGAATCCAATCATACCGATTCGCTTGGTATCTAGGCCCCAAGTTGCGGCGTTTTTTACAATCATCGCGTAGGCTGCTTCCGCATCTTCTAATTGATTAGATAGATCCATTTGGGCCATCGGATTGGTATTTTTCGCAGCGCTATCTGCTTTAGAAGTAGCCGGAGCTGGTGAAGGACGTGGGCGGTTCATCCAGGCGGTAAAGTCTTCTAATTTTTCAGCCGTTGGGAACAGTCTGTATTTTAGGACGAAGGCGGTGATTCCTTTTTTGGCAAGCGCTTCAGCGACTTCCCAGCCCTCATTTCCCATCGAAAGCCAGCGGTACCCGCCTCCAGGTGCGACGATGACAACCGTTCCGTTTGCCTTTCCTTTTTCTGGGAAGAATGGGGTTAAAGTCGCTTTCGAAATGTTTCTAGTCATCGGATCTCCCCATTGTTTGAACCAGGTTTCTGGTGCTGGCTGGTCTTTCACAGAGCCGGTATTTAGAGGAATTGCATTAGGTTCTTTAGGCGCTTCTAAAGGATAAATAGTGCCGTCTTGAGCAGATGCTGTCCAGGCAAGGCAGGAAAGCAGGAGGATGTATACTTTTTTCATGGTGTTTAAATAGGTTTTAGTCGGGTAAGTATACTATAAATTTTTCACTTTCTGTTACTGACTTGGAGGGGGATTATGTGCTTGGATTTGGGGAAATTCAAGGCGTTAAAAAATAAATAATTCGTATAATTGCTTTGTGGAAGGCGAAATGTCGTCTCAATGACGTCTCTTTGTCCACAATTTCAAAACATAAACGATCATATTTGCACATGGATTTTGGTGCCAGATTGAAAGCGTTGAAAACCGACTTGTCAGAATTTAGCAAATCAACTGAAACCAAACCCTACGAATTTAATTTCACCATTAAAATCACAGATATGAATCAGTTAATTAACGACTTAAAAACACTTGTTCGCAACAACTGGAAAACGATTCTTTGGATTGTTTTAGTTGTATTTTTTATTTCAAACTATGATGACATCAAATCAGGCATTTTAGATGGCTGGAATGATGCAAAATAAAACGTTCCGCAGATGAAAAACTCCCCTAACAATCGCATTCTTTATGTAGGCTTTTTGCTTTTAGGCCTTGTGTTTATTGAGATTTTTGAATGGGTTAGGGTTTAATGGAATAATACCAATAGTCTGATATTCTATTCGAATACACCGGTTATGCGGTTAAATTTGCCTAATTTGCTAGCATAATGAACCAGGTTAAAATTCACACAAAATATGATTTATTGTACTCTCTATCTGAAAATAGAGAGGCAATAAAGGCATTTGGAGTGAATAGCTTGGGTATTTTTGGCTCTTTTAGTAAGGAAACTAATACAGAATCTAGTGATGTGGATTTGTATGTAGAGTTTGATTCCACTAGAAAAACCTTTGATAATTTTATGGGCCTCTCTTTTTTCATCGAAGAATTAGTAGGGAGGAAAGTAGAAATTGTCACACCACAATCGCTAAGCAAGTTTATTGGACCTCATATTCTAAACGAGGTTCAATATGTTAGCCTCTAATGTAGAGCTAGTTCAGCACATTCTTGTTGAAACAGCTTTCATCATCCTGCACACGAACAATAAGTCAAAAGAAGACGTAATCAACGATGATGTTTTATGTCGTGCCGTTGTGCGAAGCTTAGAAATAATAGGAGAAGCTTCTAAAAAATTAGATGAGGAGTTTAAGTCTACCAATAACCATATTGAGTGGAAAAAACTTGCTGGCACACGAGACAAATTGATACACGATTACTTTGGTATTGACTACGATATCGTTTGGGATATTATAGAAACCAAAATTCAGAATTTAGATTATTTCTTACGTCAAATCGTTTAGCGTTCAAGCATAGGTTTTTCCAATAACAAATAACGAGTAAGCGACTTTTAAAAACAGGCTTGAATTAACGAATCACCCCCAGCTCTTTACCCACCTCCGTAAAGGAAGCGATCGCGTGATCTAATTGTTCTTTTGTATGGCCTGCAGAAATTTGAACGCGTATTCTGGCTTGACCTTTGGCCACGACCGGATAATAAAAACCGATCACGTAAATTCCCTTTTCTAATAGTTTTTCCGCCATTTTTTGGGAGATAACGGCATCATATAACATGATAGGGACAATCGGGTGTTCGCCTGGCTTGACATCGAAACCTGCAGCGACGATTCGCTCTCTGAAATAGGCCGTATTTTCTTCTAATCGATCGCGCAATTCGGTTGTTTTAGATAAGATATCAAAAACAGCAATTGACGCCCCTGTAATGGATGGAGCTAAGGTATTTGAAAACAAATAAGGTCTAGATCGCTGTCTTAATAGATCGATTATTTCCTTTCGGCCGGAGGTAAATCCACCAGAGGCGCCGCCAAGCGCTTTGCCTAACGTTCCAGTAATAATATCAATTTTACCCATTACCCCTTTCAGTTCGTGTACACCACGACCTGTTTTCCCCATAAAGCCAGAAGAGTGGCACTCATCAATCATGATTAAGGCCTCATACTTCTCCGCTAAGGCTACGATTTTATCTAATTGGGCAATCGTCCCATCCATCGAAAATACGCTGTCTGTCACAATCATTTTTTGCACGGCACCATCTGCCACCGCCTGTTGTAATTTCGCTTCTAAATCCTCCATCGAATTGTGCTCATAGCGATAGCGCATTGACTTACATAAACGAATACCATCAATGATGGAAGCATGATTTAAAGCATCTGAAATAATGGCATCTTTTTCACCTAATAAGGGTTCGAAAACGCCTCCATTTGCATCAAAAGCTGCCGCATAAAGAATCGTATCCTCCGTGCCTAAAAAGTCCGAAATTTTTTGTTCTAAGGTTTTATGAATATCCTGAGTTCCACAAATAAATCGAACAGACGATAAACCAAAACCGTGTGTATCGATCGCCTCTTTTGCAGCCTGAATGACAGCTGGATGCGAGGAAAGACCTAAGTAGTTATTCGCGCAAAAATTGTATACTTTATTTCCTCCCTGAATCGTAATTTCTGCCGCTTGCGGGGAAGTAATAACACGTTCTTTTTTGTATAATCCAGCCTCTTTAATGGACTCAATTTCTTTCGAGATGAAGGTTTTATATTGCTCGTACATAGGTTATTTTTTAGAAAGATGGTTCGGTAATTTAGTGATTATTTCAGTAGTCATGGCAGGTAGGTCAAAAGTGGCCTTCCATCCCCAATCCTTTCTTGCGAAGGAATCATCGATACTTGCGGGCCAAGTATCTGCAATTTTTTGTCTAAAATCTGGGGCATATTGAATGCTAAACTCAGGAAATTGGGAGTGAATACTTTCGAATATTTCCTGTGGAGAAAAACTCATTCCAGCGACATTATAGCTTGTCCGGATAGAGATGTCAGAAGCAGGTGCAGCCATTAATTGCAGGGTCGCATTTACCGCATCCTCCATATACATCATGGGCAAATAGGTATCCTCTTGTAAAAAACAGGTAAAGTTTTCCCCTTGAAGAGCTTTGTAATAAATATCTACAGCGTAATCAGTTGTGCCACCGCCTGGCGCTGATTTATACCCGATGAGCCCAGGAAATCGCAAGCTTCGAACATCTACACCATAGGTTTTAAAATAATAATCACACCAGTGCTCTCCCGCTAATTTTGAAATACCATAAACGGTGGTGGGATTTTTGACGGCGTCTTGAGGGGTATTTGATTTGGGCGTATTTGGGCCAAAAACAGCAATAGAACTAGGCCAAAACACTTTCTCAATCTTGTATTCTCTGGCTAATTCCAAAACATGCAACAATCCCTGCATGTTGATATCCCAGGCTTGAATGGGATTTTTCTCGCCGTTTGCAGAGAGAATCGCAGCTAAATGATAAATCTGTGTGACCTTCTCCTCTTGAATTAATTGAGCGACGGCCTCTTTATCCAATACATTTAGGCAGGCAAAACGGCAATACGAAAAAGTAGATTTTGCACTTTCCTGAAAATCTGTCGCAATGACCGAATCGCTACCATAGGTATCGACTAAGGCTTTGGTGAGTTCGGTACCTAATTGTCCGCCCGCACCAATCACCAAAATTTTATTCATGTATGATTGTTTGTTGATGTGTACTTAAAATTACCAAGGTTGATTTAAATAGGCTAGTATTAAATCAAAAACTATTAAAAATGTTTCAGGGGAGTAGGCTATTATTCTCCTGTGTAGGGATCTTTAATTTTCTTTGGTGAATAGTAAATATCTCGGAAAGTTACGGTGCATTCAGTACCTGTAGGCGACTGTGATAAGAAACCGATTTTGAAGGGGCCGCTGGTATCGAAGGTGAAATGTCTAAATAAATACCAGCTTTTCCCGGTTATTGAATAATACAGGGTGATGACGTTGTTTGCTTTGGCAATTTTAAAATAGACTTTATTACCTTTTATTTCTACGGAGTTGCAGTCATCCGAAATCCCTTTAGTCACGACGCTGACCACTCTTTTAGCACCCGTATAATCTTTTTCGAAACAGCATTTTACCCAGTTCAGACTATCTTGTTTAATGACCAAAGCACCACCGTCCCATTTAGAAGCAAAAGCATGCTCCACCGATGCTGTGAAAACAAAATTAGAGTCCGCCTCAAAAAGTAATTTAGGGGCATTATCCGTATTATAAGTCACATTTGGATCTCGGAACATATCGGTTTTTTCACCGGAAATGATTTGTAGAGATGTGGGGGTAACTTGAAAACGTTTCGGTTTATTTTCCCAAACAAGTTCCCTTGGGATGCCTTTTATTTTCAAGGCGCCTGAAATTTGT
>JBEBBJ010000055.1:0-10613 GCA_041158445.1 Bacteroidota bacterium | reverse complement strand
CGTTCACTTCTCCAAGGAGCAATCGCGCCTTCATAAATGGATAAATCGTGGTCTGGGAATACTAAATCCGGATCTAAACCCAATACTTTACCGTATCCCTCGCAATTTCGACAAGCTCCGTAGGGATTATTGAAGGAGAATAAATTGAGGCTAGGCTCCTCAAAAACGACCCCATCTAATTCGAATTTATTCGAGAATATATCCCGCTTTCTTCCTTCGATTTCAATCCAACAAACGCCTTCTCCTTCGAAATAAGCAGTTTGTACGGAATCACCTACACGGAATTGGGTTTCCTCATCGTCTTTTTTAGAGACCAATCGGTCGATTAAAATCGCAATTTCAGCCGGCTTTTTAGCCAGTTTTTCAAGCTGAGCTTTGTCTTCTACCAGGTCCTCAAGTGAGATAATTTCCTCTTGGAATTTCAAACGAGAATAGCCCTTTTGGATAAGTAATTGACACTCGTTTTCTAAGCTACGCTCCACGTGGTGAACCAGGGGTGCTAGAATGAGTACTTTTTTGCCGTCGGCATTAGCGATAAAATCAACAATATGGGAGACCGAATCTTTGCGTACCTCTTGTCCTGAAACAGGAGAAAAGGTGCGGCCGATGCGGGCAAATAACAGCTTCAGATAATCGTAAATCTCTGTGGTGGTACCGACCGTAGAACGCGGGTTTTTCGTATTGACCTTTTGTTCGATGGCGATGGCTGGAGAAACACCTTTAATGTAATCAACGGCTGGCTTTTCCATGCGGCCTAAGAACTGACGAGCGTAGCTGTTGAGACTTTCTACGTACATTCTTTGGCCCTCTGCAAATAAGGTATCAAACGCTAAGGATGACTTACCAGATCCGGATAAACCCGTAATAACGACGAGTTGATTTCGAGGAATCGCGACGTCCACGCCTTTTAAATTGTGTACGCGCGCACCTTTGATGATGATGTGCGTTTTCGGATCACAATTTTCGATGTTATGCTTGGACTGAGGCGTATTCATTTTACAAAAATATCCTTTAATTTTGGTAATCAATTTAAGCCAAATGAAAAAACTACTTTTATTCTTTTCGCTCCTCACATTTGTAGGAGTTTCTGAGGTATTCGCGCAAGAACCAGTGGTGATTAAAGAGGAGGGCGCAGAAGGGGATTTAGATAAAGAGGTAGATGTGCGTGAATTGCCTTTTCGCCAGCGTCTGAATTTTGGAGCGGGAATTAATGGCTTAAGTTTTGGGAATCCGACTAGCATCGGTCTTTCTCCTATGGTCGGTTATTCGCTAACAAATACTTCTATTGTGGGGGCAGGTTTGATGTATCAATATTATTCGGATAATTTTGGTCCCAATAGGACGTTTAATTTGTTCGGCCAAAAAATCTTCGTCCGCCAGCAAGTTCCCGCGCTAAGTCAATTGATAGGTCAGGCTTACTTGACAGGCCAAATCGAAAACTATACGAACCTGTCAAATAATTCAGGTTTCGATTATTCAAACCCCGTTATGGCTCAGCGATCGTTGTTCAGGTAGGCGGATTTTTCTTTTAAAATTTAAAACAATTTTACCTCTTTTCGAGTCTTGTATATCAGGTAGAATTTCTTAATTTCGAGTTCAATTTAAATTTTTATGTCAACGATAGCAGTAGAACCCTTATTGGTTGAGGATCCCAACCGTTTTGTGCTTTTCCCGATTAAGCACGATGATATTTGGCAATTTTATAAGAAGGCGGAAGCGTCTTTCTGGACAGCAGAAGAGATCGATTTATCTCAAGATTTAGCTGACTGGAAGAAGATGAATGACGGTGAACGTCATTTCGTTTCTCACGTACTTGCTTTCTTCGCTGCTTCGGACGGTATCGTAAATGAAAATTTAGCGAATAACTTCTTGAAAGAAGTTCAATATGCAGAGGCGAAATGTTTCTATGGTTTCCAAATCATGATGGAAAACATTCACTCAGAAACCTATTCTCTTTTAATTGATTCTTACATCAGTGACCCGAAAGAAAAAGACCACCTTTTACGCGCCATCGAAACAATCGATTGCGTGAAGAAGAAAGCGGATTGGGCATTGAAGTGGATTGAGTCAGATAATTTTGTTGAGCGTTTAATTTCTTTCGCTGCGGTGGAGGGTATTTTCTTCTCAGGTTCTTTCTGCTCGATCTTCTGGTTAAAGAAACGTGGTTTAATGCCGGGTCTTTCGTTCTCGAACGAATTAATCTCGCGTGACGAAGGTTTACACTGTGATTTTGCTTGTTTATTATACGCAGATCACATTAACAATAAA
Organism: Bacteroidota bacterium; assembly: GCA_041158445.1. Classification (GTDB taxonomy): domain Bacteria; phylum Bacteroidota; class Bacteroidia; order Cytophagales; family Spirosomataceae; genus Aquirufa. Next base: position 8,345 of record JBEBBJ010000055.1, on the reverse strand, counting down.
TTAACTCAAGATCGCATCTACGAAATTATCTTAGAAGCAGTTGAGATTGAAAAAGAATTCGTGACTGTCGCTTTACCAGTTTCCTTAATTGGTATGAATGCAGAGATGATGTGTCAATACATTGATTTCGTAGCGGATCGTTTATTGGTTTCTTTAGGTTGCAAGAAACACTATAACGCGACGAATCCATTCGACTTTATGGAGATGATCTCATTACAAGGAAAGACCAACTTCTTCGAGAAGCGTGTGGCAGAATACCAAAAATCAGGTGTTATGTCTGACAAGGATTCGATGTCCTTCTCATTAGATGAAGACTTTTAGTCAAAATACCATTTCAGAAAAAGGCCTCGATGAAAATTGGGGCTTTTTTTATGGCCAGTGAAAACCGGCTGCTAAATTGGCCAGCGTTCGATGATCATCGGTAATACTAAGCCGATAGTGATGCCGGAAAGCACCGCAACGGTCGTTTTTTGCTTCCAATGAAAAACATGGGAGGCGATCGTTGTAAAGATCAAAACAAGAGAAACGACGAGTATTTGACCTAATTCTAAGCCCAGATTAAAGGCTAGGAGTGGAGCAAAAATCGAGCTTTCGGCGCCTAACAAGCTTTGTAGGTAGTTCGAAAAACCGAGTCCGTGGATTAACCCAAAAATAGCAACCACACTGTATTTATACCGCTGTTCCGTCTGCATCAAATTGCTGATGGCCGCCGCTAAAATAGTGCAGGGGATCAAAAATTCAACCCAAGACATCTGAACTTGTATCAAATGTAAAGTCGCTAAGGCTAACGTAATCGAATGCCCTAAGGTAAAGGCCGTGACGAGCCAGAGCAGTTTTTTGTAATCTGTAATTACATAAACGCAAGTCAATGATAAGATAAACAAGAGGTGATCTAGCGCAGCCCAATTCAGGATATGCCCCAAGCCCAAGGAAAAGTAGACAGAAAAATTGCTCACGTTTTGTTATTTATTGACCAAAAATAGGGATATTCAAAGAGAAAATAGTGACCTGTCTATGAAATTTGATTACATCATTGTGGGAGCCGGTACGGCAGGCTGTGTTTTAGCGCATCGTTTATCGGAGAATCCCTTGAATCAAGTGCTGTTAATTGAAGCGGGAGGAGATTTCAGAGACCCCCGAATTTCTATGCCATCTGCTTATTCGCTCCTGAATCATACCTATTTGAATTGGAATTTTTTCACGGAACCACAACCGCATTTAGGGGGGCGCCGGCTTTACCAACCACGCGGTAAAACGGTCGGTGGTAGTTCAGCTATTAATTGCATGGCCTATATTCGCGGGAACAAAGCAGATTATGATCAATGGGCGGCTTGGGGATGTGAAGGTTGGTCCTATAACGAGGTGTTGCCCTATTTCAAGAAGTCAGAGGATAACGAAGATTTTCAGAACGAATACCATGGGACTGGTGGTCTGCACCGGGTGGCGAAGAATCGGCATTTGACGATTTTTGGCGATGCCTTCATTCAGGGTTGTGGAGCTGTAGGAATTCCGGCGAACCCGGATTTTAATGGGGCAAAGCAAGTGGGTGCGGGTTTATTTCAATTCAATATTCAAGATGGAGAGCGTGCTTCAGGCGCAAAGGCCTTCATTCAGCCGGCTCTTTCTCGCAAAAATTTACATATTCAAACCTCTTTTCAGGTAGCTTCCTTAGTGATGGAGGGGGAGAAGGTGATCGGATTAAAAGGCTATAAACTAGGGTCGAAAAAGGCCATTGAATTCGAAGCATCTGAGGTGATTCTTTCTGCTGGTGCTTTCCAAAGCCCACAAATTCTACAATTGTCTGGAATTGGCGATGCCGCGGAACTACGTGAGCATGGAATTGATTCGCGTTTGGACCTGAAAGGGGTGGGCAAGAATTTATCTGATCATGTCTTCGTAAATATGAATGCGCAAGCCAGCACGAAGGGACAGTCCTATAATGTGGCTTTGGGTGTAAAAAACTACATAGATTATACCTTGCACAAGAAAGGCCCCTTAGCTTCGAGCCCATTGGAAGCAGCAGCTTTTTACGATTCAGTGAATCAAACCGAGGTGCCGGATTTACAATTTCACTTCTCATCTGCCTGGGCTTACGATATGTACGATTACGGAAAGATGCCTTTGCATGATGGATTTACGATATTACCTACTTTATTAAAACCTAAGAGCAGGGGGACAGTGAGTCTTCGATCGTCTCGTTTTGATGAGGCACCGGTGATCGATCCCCGCTATTTGTCAGCTGCGGAGGATCGAGAGACGCTAAAACGAGGTATGCGAATTGCACGTGATATTGTCTTGTCGTCTGCTTTTGATGGACTTAGAAAAGGGTCTGAATTGAATTATCCGGCAGGTGAATGGACAGAGGATGTCATTCAGCAGCACATGGAGCAGGCCACCGAATGTGTCTACCATCCGGTGGGAACTTGCAAGATGGGAACAGATGCGGAGGCGGTTTGTGATCCAAAAACTTTGCGCGTGAATGGTTTGCAAGGATTGCGCGTGGTAGATGCCTCTATTATGCCTGATGTCATTTCGGGGAATACGAATGCGGCTGTGGTGATGATTGCGGAGAAGGCGGCTGATTTAATTTTGAGTAAATAAACGGTGCTAAAGCGTTTTAAAGAAAAATAAACTATGAAAAAATTATTGATTTTAGGCTGTCTATTAGCCTCCTTTGCCGGCTTCGCTCAAAACGAAGAATCCTTGAAAGAAGCGGAATTAAACCGTTTTAAGGTGATGGTTGCAAAAGATTTGCCAGGTTTGCAGGCCGTACTTCACAAGGATTTAGTCTATTTCCATTCAAGTGGAGCTCAGGATAATAAAGAAACATACATCGCGTCGATTGCGTCTGGGAAATCGAGTTATTTGGCTATTACTCCAGAAGAAATACAACACCGGGTGTATGGTAAAACAGGCATTAATACCGGAATCTTGAACATCTTGCAACAAGCAGCGGATGGTGGTCAAACTACTTTACGTTTACGTTTCACAGATGTATTTGTCTACGCAGATAAGCGCTGGCAAATGGTCTCTTGGCAGTCGACTAAATTAGTCCCTGCGCAAAAGCCGTAATTTTTCCATAAATATACGCTAGATCCTCGTCCTCGATACAATAAGGGGCGAGGATATAGATCGTATTTCCCAAAGGTCGCATCAAAATACCCTCCTTCAAGAAGTATTGATAGATGTCATCCCGAATGGAATGTAAATATCCATCGGCTTCTCCCGTCTCCACTTCCATGGCTAAAATCGTGCCGTGAATACGCACATTTTTCAAGACAGAATGGTCAGCCAGTTTCGCCGCAAACTCGCGGTGTCTAGTTTCCACGCGAGCAATCGACTCCCACGTTTCCTCCTTTTCCATTAAATCTAAACTCGCATTAGCTGCTGCGCAAGCCAGTGGATTTGCGGTAAACGAGTGAGAATGGAACATCATTTTACGACGGTCATCTGAAAGGAAGGATTGAAAAAGTTGTTCGCTGCAAAGCGTTAATCCCATGGCCATCATGCCGCCGGTTAGGCCTTTGGAGAAACAAACAATGTCCGGTTTCTGAGCTAAATAATCCATCGCGAACCACTTACCTGTCCGTCCAAAACCCGTCATGATCTCATCAGCGATACATAGAATACCCTTTTCGCGCGCTATCTGAATCAAGGTATCTAAAGTCGATGCCTCGTACATCTTCATACCACCGGCTCCTTGGATTAAGGGTTCGAAGATGAAGGCAGCGTAACTTTCATCGGCTGCTGACATCGCGGCGATGCAAGCATCCGTGTCCTGTGGACTTGGCAAGAATTCCACTTCGAAAAGCATATCTTGAAAAGGCGCATTGAAGGAACTAGGAGCCCCTAAACTCATCGCCCCAAAGGTATCTCCATGGTAGGCATCTTGAAAAGCGAGTATTTTTCTGCGTTTCGTATTTCCCTGGTTATGGTAAAATTGTAGCGCCATTTTGATGGCCACTTCTACCGCTGTGGAGCCATTGTCAGAGAAGAAAACACGTTCGAAATTAGGGGGTAAATGCGCTAATAATCGTTCTGATAATTGTACCGCCGGTTCATGGGTAAAGCCAGCAAAGATGACTTGTTCGAGCTGGAGGGCCTGTTCGTAAATTTTTTCCGCTAAATACGGATGACCATGCCCATGCGTATTTACCCACCAGGAGGAAATCGCATCGATGTATTTCTTTCCGTCTGTATCAAATAAATGCGCTCCTTTTCCGCTCACAATCGGAATCGAAATGGGTTCAATCTGATGTTGCGTAAAGGGGTGCCAAATCACCGCCGCATCCCGAGAAGCTAAATTCTGATTAGACATGGATTTTATCTGCATACGAAGCGATGACCGCTTCATTTAGTTCATTTTCTGTATTCACTCGTAAAACCAAAGGCAAGCCCGTATGGTTTAAAATAAATTTCTCACCGGATGGATTTTCGGGGCCATTGAACACGATTCCAGCCATCTGAACCCCTTGTTGTTTCAGGATTTCATAGCTCAATATCGTGTGATTAATGCTGCCTAAGTAATTCTTGCTGATTAAAATGACCGGCAAGCCTAGTTGTTTGATCAGGTCTAAATTCGTGTCTCGATCATTCAAAGGAACCATGATTCCGCCTGCTAATTCGATGATTAAGGTTTGGTCTGTTGGTATTTTAAACGCCTCTAGTTCGATCTTAACTCCATCAATTTCTGCGGCAGAATGGGGAGATAAGGGTTGTGTTAAAGCATAGGTCGAAGGATGAATGGTGGCAGATGGGACCCATTTGCGAATCCAATAGGCATCCCCAGTTTCTATATCTCCCGATTGTACGGGTTTCCAATAGTCCGCTTTAAGACCGGCTGTTAAAATGGCAGATGCCACGGTTTTCCCAATTTCTGTGCCTATGCCGGCGATGATAAACTGTTTCATTCAAGTGTTTTTATTAGTGATTGTATTTGTTCTTTTGTGTGGTTTGCGCTCAGTGTGATGCGTATGCGTTCTTTTCCTTTCGGTACTGTGGGTGAAACGATAGGTTTGATCGCGAATTCGTGGGCTTTTGCTGCCTTCGCTCGAACCTCTTCGTTACCAGTGACGAAGAAGGTTTGTATGGCCGTTTTGCTATCTCCCCAGGCCTCGGATTTCGCGTTTTCTCGGAAAAAAGCGATGTTCTCTTGCAGCTTTTTGCGGGCTCCATTTTGGGATGGCAAATAGCGCAAGGTGCTTAATAGGGCTGATACATGTGCTGGAGCAGGTGCTGTGGAGTAGATGAAGGGTCTTGCGAAGTTGACGAGGTATTCTTTGAGGGCCAAAGACCCAAGAACCACCGCTCCCGCATTTCCCCAGGCTTTTCCGAAGGTGATGACGCGCGCAAAAACCTCTTCAACCAGTCCTAATTCGAACACGAGACCTTGTCCAGCTGAGCCGTAAATTCCTCCTGAATGGGCTTCATCCACGATGAGTTCGGCACCGTAGGAATTTTTTAAGTCGACTAATTTTTTCAGAGGGGCGATGTCGCCATCCATCGAATAAACTGATTCCACGACGATCCACTTGCGTGTTTCAGCTGGGTATTGATCCAGTAAATGAACTAGATCCTCTAGGTTATTGTGCTTGAAGATGCGTCTCTCGGCTTTGGAAAGACGTAAACCATCAATCAGACTCGCATGCAAAAGTTTATCGCAAAAAATCACGTCCCCTTCCTGTGGGAGAGAGGATATCAGACCCACATTCGCGTCGTAGCCTGAACTGAAAAGTAAGGCGGCTTCAGCACCGTGAAAGGCAGCACATTCGTTTTCGAATTGTTCGATTAAGTTGGATTGTCCAGAGATGAGTCTGGAGCCGGTTGAACCGTTTTTACGCGAGGCTATGGGCAATGCTTCGAAATCGCTTGAAATAGTAGCGGCTAAGGTTTGATCTGATGCTAAACCTAGGTAGTCATTTGAGCAGAAATCCGTGTGGTCATCCTGCACCCGTAATTGCCTCAGCAGACCCTCTTTACGGCGGGTTTCTAATAGGTCAATAAGCTGTTGCTGACTATTTTTCATGGATTTTTCTGAAGCAAAAATACGAATTAATCGCTGTGGACGATTGTTTTATCGCGTAATTGATAATATTGACATAATTTCAGCCTGAAATCCTTGCCAATTCAGGAGTATTTTGTAGTATTGCATGTCGATTCTGACAATTCAACGAGTAAACGTCCCCTAATTTTCTCATTTGACAAACATTCTGACACTTTTGTCTGTTGTCAATCTTAATTAATCGTTTCCCCTTTATGGAAGATAAGCCTATCAAAAGAGTAAAAAAAGCACAAGAAGAAGATTCATCATCAAACGAACGTCCTAAGCGTCAACGAATTAAGAAGAGCAACGAAGAAGCACCTTTGTTACCAATGGAAGCCAAAGCGCAAGCAGAAGAGGCTCCGATTGAATACAAAGAGGTAGCTGCTCCGGAAGAATTTATCGTAGATACTTCCTTCATTACTAGCACCGAAAACACAAAAGACGAGGTTTCTCCTACGGATGCACCTGTCGATGTGGATAAATTGCCTAAAGAGGAAGCGCCTGCACCAGTTCACCACCACAAGCCACGTTCGAATTACAATCAAGTTATCAAGGAATTGGATGGTTTGATCGAGAACGAAGGGGTTTTAGAGATTATGCAAGAAGGCGGATACGGTTTCATGCGTTCGTCAGATTATAATTATTTAGCGTCTCCCGATGATATTTATGTGTCGCCATCTCAAATCAAAATGTTTGGTTTGAAGACCGGAGATACCATTTTAGGGAAGATTCGTCCGCCGAAAGAAGGGGAGAAGTACTTCGCTTTATTGAAAGTGGAATCGGTAAATGGAAAGACGACGGACGAGATTCGTGACCGGATTAATTTTGAATATTTGACGCCTTTGTTCCCAGAGGAGAAGCTGAACTTATCTTCTACGCCGGATAATTATTCGACGCGTATTTTAGATTTGTTCGCGCCTATCGGTAAGGGCCAAAGGGGTATGATCGTTGCCCAGCCTAAAACGGGTAAAACGGTTTTATTAAAAGACATCGCAAACGCGATTTCCCGTAATCACCCAGAGGTTTATTTGATCATTTTGTTGATCGATGAACGTCCAGAGGAGGTAACGGATATGCAGCGTTCTGTGCGTGCTGAGGTGATTTCATCTACTTTCGATGAGCAAGCGGAGCGTCACGTGAAGGTGGCTAACTTGGTTTTAGAGAAGGCCAAAAGAATGGTGGAATGCGGCCACGATGTTGTTATCCTATTAGATTCAATTACACGTTTAGCACGTGCTTACAATACAGTCGTTCCTTCATCAGGTAAGATTTTATCTGGTGGTGTGGATGCGAATGCGCTACACAAACCGAAGCGTTTCTTCGGAGCGGCTCGTAATGTCGAAAACGGTGGTTCTTTAACCATCATCGCCACGGCCTTGATCGAAACAGGATCGAAAATGGACGAAGTAATCTTTGAGGAATTCAAAGGAACGGGTAACATGGAATTACAATTAGATCGCAAGCTAGCGAACCGCAGAATCTATCCATCAATCGATGTGACAGCTTCAGGAACGCGTCGCGAAGATCTATTGATGGACCCAGCGGTTCTACAACGTGTTTGGATCTTGCGCAAGCACATGTCAGACATGAACTCAGTAGAGGCGATGGAATTCTTGCAACAGCAAATGAAAGGAACTAGGAACAACGAGGAGTTCTTAGTGTCCATGAATCGCTAAAAATGACATCTACTATACAGCCAGTGTGGTTCATCGGGCACGGAAGCCCGATGAACGCTTTGGCCGACAATCCTTTCACGGCTTCTCTGAATACCTTGGGGGCATCAATTGCACCACCTAAAGCTATTTTAGTCGTTTCAGCTCACTGGCTGACGAGAGGAATTACACAGGTTCAGGCATCGCCGATGCCGGAGACCATCCATGATTTTGGTGGATTCCCCCGAGCACTACACGAATTTCAATACCCCGCACCGGGAAGTCCGGAAACCGCGAAAATTCTCGCTTCCGGCTCGCAAAAAATCCAAGAAACCACCGAATGGGGTTTAGATCACGGCGCTTGGTCCGTGCTTTGTCACCTATTTCCGAATCACAATATCCCTTGCTTTGAGATGTCGATTGACTATTCTCAGCCATTGGCTTACCACGTGACTTTGGCTCAGGAATTACAATTCTTGCGTGAAAGAGGGGTATTAATTATCGGGAGTGGAAATATTGTCCATAATCTGCAGGCCAGCATACCGAACCTATCGATGGGGCAGGAACATTTTGCCTACGATTGGGCTCAGGAATTTGATGCGTTTACAACACAAAAAATCCTCGATAAGGACATCAACAGTTTAGTCGAT
>JBEBBJ010000054.1:0-9175 GCA_041158445.1 Bacteroidota bacterium | reverse complement strand
TTACAAGGAATTATTTAAACTCGCTTATGGCGATGCCACGATTACAGAAGCGCGGATGCAGACAGCATTAGCTCAATTCATTCGCAGTATTCAATCCTTCGATTCGAAATACGATGTAGGCCGCGCACAAGTGGCTAATGACGGCGCCCCTTTCCCTAACTTTACGGCGCAAGAAAATGCCGGTAAAAACTTGTTCTTAGCTCCGCCTATTTTCAATGGTACTAGTGAGCGAATCGGTGGCGGTTTTGGCTGCCAAGGTTGCCACCAAGCGCCGGAGTTTGACATTGATCCGAACTCCCGAAACAATGGATTCATCGGTGTGATTGGAAGCACGCAAATCGACCTGGACAATACGCGTTCTCCCTCTTTACGCGATATTTTGAATGCATCGGGCGTGGCGAACACTCCTTTTATGCACACCGCAGCCTCCCAGACCATTCGCCAGGTGTTAAATCATTATAATACGATTGCGGCAGGACCGAGAAATACGAATTTGGATCCGCGTTTGAGACCTAATAATATAGGCCAAAACCTCCAAATGACCCCTGATGAAATCAACGCCATGGTCGCCTTTTTACGTACCCTAACCGGAAAGGATGTGTACACGAATAAGAAATGGGGGAATCCCTTTCTGTAGATAATTGTGTAATATTGTCGGAATTAAATTCTTCCGATGAAAAAAATCTTACTACTCTTAGCGCTGCCCTTGCTAGCTCAAGCGCAGAAAATTGACAAAATCATTACGCGCGCAGAAACTGAGCGCATCGAAACCTATTTAGCCTCTAACGAACTGGCGGGCAGAAAACCCTTCACGCCGGGCATCGAAAAAGCCGCCAAATTTATCGCGGAAGAATTCGAAAAGGCAGGTTTACAAAAGTCGAATGGCTCGTATTTGCAGTCGTTTTCGATGTATCAATCTAAACTCCTCAGTGCATCCGGTATCCTAGAAGAGAAGGCATTAGCAGACAAGCAAGTGGCCATCGTTTCGAAAGAAACTTCCATTCAAATCGATGAAAAATCAGGTTTTGAAGTGGCGAGCATTAAGGAAGGTGAGAATTTTGGCCAAAACGCCTACCGCCTCCTCAATGCCAAGAAAGCAACCATCGTCTTTCTTCACGAAAGCTTTGCGAAGTATATCCCGCGTTTATCTAACAGGGGCCCCTTAAAAGAAAGCCAGCCCACGGTTATTTTCGTGGTAGCGAATGCTATCCCCACTACCTTTAAAGTTAGCGCAACACAACAAGTTGAGAAGCTGCAATTATCCAATGTCGTAGGTATCCTACCTGGTAAATCCCGCTCGAATGAATATGTCATCTTCTCTGGCCATTACGACCACTTAGGAATAGGCAAACCAGTGGAAGGGGATTCCATCTACAATGGAGCAAACGACGATGCAGCTGGTACAACTGCCGTAATGATGCTCGCTAAGTATTATGCGAAGAAGCGCGATAACGAACGCACCTTGATCTTTGCAGCCTTTACTGCAGAGGAAAGTGGCGGACATGGAAGCCAATATTTTTCGAAGCAATTTAACCCGGATCAGGTGATGGCCATGTTCAATCTGGAGATGATCGGGACAGAAAGTAAGTGGGGCAAAAACAGCGCCTACATTACGGGCTATGAAAAGTCGTCGATGGGTGAAATCCTGAAGCAAAATTTAGTCGGCTCTCAATTTACTTTTTATCCGGATCCCTACACCGACCAAAACTTATTCTACCGCTCTGACAATGCCACGCTAGCAGAGCTAGGCGTTCCAGCGCACACAATTTCAACGTCAAAGATGGACAGCGAACCTAATTACCATAAGGCTAGCGACGAAGTTCAGACTTTGGACCTCGATAATATGACTGAAATCATCAAGGCCATCGCGAAGAGCGCCACGACTATCATCTCGGGCAAGGATACCCCTAGCCGAGTCGACACGACTAAACTGAAGTAATAAAAAAAGCCGCTCCCTCGAAAGAAGGAGCGGCTTTTTACTGATTAACCTGATTACTTATTCAAGTTCGGGTTGTTTTGAACTTCTTCGATTGGAATCTTGAAAGTTAAACGTGTATCGTTGTGAAGAACTGGAGTTCCTACAAACTTCAAGTGGTTAGATCCACGGTTTGTAGTTCCCTTGTTTCTCTTTAATGATAAGTACGACTTTCCTTCACCCCAAAGCTCAATACGAGTCTGTAAGTAAATCTCATCTAACAAGGCTTTACCTGTTAACGCATCGATGTAAGAAGCATCAGGAACACGTAGTGCCATGATCGCTTTTAAAGACTTTCTTGCACCTGCCTCGTCACCTGTTTTAGCACAAGCCTCAGCATTTAACAAGTACATCTCTTCCACACGCATGTAGATATAATCCGCGTCGATTGTTCTTTGACCACCGATCACTTTGTTCGGGTGGTAGAACTTACCGATAGGAGCTAACTTATTAGCAGCAGAGAATTGAGCCTTTCTAACGTCAGTTGCCGGGATGGCATCATACAACGTTTTGTCCATACCCTTGATATCTCCCGCCCAAGCGTAAGAATAGGTATAAAGGTCCATTTGTCCCCACCAAGAGATCAAGTTAAGCTTAGAATCTACTGTGATATCTACACCCCACATCCACTGGCTAGTTCCTAGGTTGTTAAAACCACCTGTTACTTCAGCAGCTGTCATGATTTTGAAACCACCTGTAGAGATGACATCAGCCGTAACTGTTTTCATCGCTGCGTTGTTACCCATCGCACCGTGAACATACGCTAACATACCTTTCGCTACAGCAGCGTTCACTTCAGACTTATTAGCGCGGTTAAAGTCAGCTAATAAAGTTTGCGCATCAGTTAAGTCTTTTACCATTAATGCATATACATCCGCTGCAGTGCTCTTAGGCAAGTTTGGATCTACTGTGTTTTTGTACAATGGTAAAATCTTCTCCGAAGGGTTGTATTCGTTTTGGAAATACTGAGCTAAGTAGAAATAAGAGAATGCACGCATTGCTTTTGCTTGTCCCATGTACCAACGACCTGCCGCTGTTGCTGGGATAGCATCGCTACCACCTAAACCATCGATTACCGTGTTAGCAGCAAAGATAAGGCGGTAGTAGAAACGCCATACTTGGTAGTTATCTTGTTGCGTATAATCTACTGTTGTTTGGAATTCCGTGATCGTTCTGAACCAGCCATAGATAACCGAAGTTAAAGCCATGTCACCAGTTAATAAGTCACCGTACATATCATAAGACTTATGACCAAAGTCATCGTGACCAGACGTACCGCCCGTTCCCGCGCCATACATTGTTGCATAAATACCTGCTACGTTCGCAGATTGTAAACCCGGATTTAAAGCAGAAGCCTCGGCGATTTGATTTGCTGAAATCAATTCGGTCGGTTCTGTCTGCAAAAATTCTTCTTTACAACTAACCGTTCCTAGAAGAACAGTCGCAAATAAAATTTTATGTAATGTTTTCATCTTTCTATTTCAGTTAAAAAATTAAAACTTAACGCGTAAGCCAGCAGTCAATGTAGACAATGGCGAGTAACGATAGGTATCAGATCCTCCTGTTTCAGCCGAACTTGGGTTGAAACCATCTCTTGCTGAAGCTAAGAATAAGTTATCACCAGAAACCCAGATGTATACACCTGTGATAGGGCTGTTCGTGAAGAATTTGCTAGGAACCTTGTATCCGATTTGAACGTTGTTTAACGTTAAGAAATCCGATTTCGTAATGAAACGAGTCGATCCTGAGTTTACGTTCGCATCTTGACCTGCAGATAAACGAGGAACGTCAGTTGCTTGACCTGCTTTTTGCCATCTAGCTAAGATGTCTGTGTGGTAGTTGTTACCACCTGCAGCACCACCTGAGTTCATTAAACCAGCATAAGCACCATCATAAGCGTATCCACCTAAGCTATATAGGAATTGCGCACTGATGTCGAAGTTCCCTAAACCACCATTTAAGGTAAATGCTCCTCTTACTTTAGGGAATGGGGATTTGTTGATAAACTTCGTTGTACCGTCTGCATATGTAGCTGTACGAGATACCTTCACAGTTTTCAATGTTTCTGCTGTTGCAGTCGCTTCGAAATCTGCCATCGATTTGATGTTTTCTGCAGCTTGGCGAATGTTATCACCGTTTGAATCTACCCAGTATACATTCCACTCAGAAACACCCGTCTCTGGGTTAACACCTGCGAATTCACGTGTATAGAAATCGAAGATTGAGTGACCTACCGCTCTACCATAAAGACCATCAATGTCGATGATTTTCTCTTTACCCGTTGCTGGGTCGATTGGTAAACGAAGCATTCTGTTTTCGATCATCTCACCATTGATAGTGAAGTCTAAATAGTTCTTCTTCGTTTGTAATAAGTGCGCTGTGATATCAAATTCAATACCTGTATTACGTAAAGCACCATCGTTTACACGAAGAGATGCATAACCTACTGAAGGTCCTACACGACGATCGAAAATCAAGTTATCCGTTGTCTTTGTGTAGTAATCAATAGCCACATCAGCGTATTTGCCTAATTTGAATTCAGCACCTACCTGCATTTGCTTCGAAATCTCCCAAGTTAAATCTGGGTTACCCTTTGATACGAATGATAAAGAGATGTTAGAGTTCAAGTTTTGAACTTGGAATAAGTCATATCCAGGATAAAGACCGATACCACCTTGCTCTCCGATTAAACCGTAAGAAGCTTTTAATTTCAAATCTTTAACTAAAGGAACATTTTCCATGAAAGCTTCCTTAGATACTAACCAAGCAGCACCTACTGAACCGAAATCACCCCATTTGTTTTTCAAGAAACGAGATGAACCGTCACGTCTTACCGTTGCAGATAAGAAGTATTTACCATCGTAGTCATAGTTTAATTGACCGAAATACGACTCTAAAGAGTAGTTGTTTGTATAAGATCCTGGAGGGTTTGAAATAACCGCGTTGTTAAATTCAACACCATCCGGCATTACTAACTTGTACATCGAAGCCCACATGAACTTTGTCTCTGTTGCATAACTTTCGTGTGCTACGAATGCCTCAAAGTTGTGTAAGTTAAACGACTTCTTGTAACGTAATAAGTTTAACAAGTTGTAGTTTAAGTTCTCTGTCTTTTGCTTGTAGATATAACCTCCTTGACCTGCGTTAGGACCATAGAATGGGTTGTTTTGGTTATCTAAAGAAGCATTAGAGTATTGTAAACCTAATTTGTTTTCTAATGATAATCCTTCAGTGATTTGGATATTCAATGAAGTAGACGCATTCACATCATGTGACTTCGTGTTACGAATACCTAATTTCGCATCCGCAATTGAGTTCGTTAATGCACCGAAACCACGACCTACACCGTAATCGTATTGGTATCCATTGTAGTATGGATCACGTACGTATTGTGATGTAGTGTTATCATGTAAGAACAAAGGATAGATCGGTGGCAAGTTATCCACAAACCAGAATACAGAACCTGAATCAGATGTTTGACCTGGGTTGTTTGTTACACCGTATGAGTAACCGATGTTTGTAGTTGAGCTTAACCAAGACTTCGGATTGTGTGTTAAGTTCAAACGAGTTGAATAACGCTTGTAATCTGTGTTGATTGAGTAACCCACATCTTCTAATGCACCATATGATGCGAAGTAACGTGTTTTGCTGTTACCACCTGAGATTTTCAAGTTAGCTTCGTTACGATTTGAGTTTTGGAAAGCAAAATCTGCCCAATTCTCAGGGATATAACGACGTTGTACACCTGGATTTACTTGTCTAGTTGCTGGGTTAATTAATTGAGCCGCAGGAACTGTCCACATGTTGTAGTTAGGCATGTTAGCAAACAAGTTTGTGTTTGCATAAGCCGTAGGGTTTGCGTTCGCTAAAGCGACACCTCTATTGTACCAACCTTCCCAAGTCAAACCGATGTATTGCTCTGGGGATTTGATAGTAGAGTAACGAGGCAATAAGCTCATGTTTTGACCAGACTTTAATTCTAGTTCAATCACTGCGTCGCCTGTCTTGCTACCTTTCTTAGTGTTGATTACTACCACACCATTCGCTCCACGAGAACCGTAGATCGCTGTTGCAGCCGCATCTTTTAAGATAGTTGTGTTTTCGATATCACCCGGGTTAATCGAGTTAATGTTTCCTTCAAAAGGCACACCATCTAATACGTAAAGTGGGCCACGGCTACCATTAACAGTACCGATACCACGAATACGAATCGCAGCGGCTGTACCTGGTTGACCTGAAGAGTTGATAACAGTCACACCGGCAGCCTCACCCGCTAATCCCTTAGAGATGTTCGAGAAGTTTTTACGCTCGATGTTTTTTGCATCTACGACCTTCGCCGTACCTGTAAAAGATTGTTTTGTAGACGTGCTATATGACGTTACGATAACTTCATCTAACGTATTGTCAGATGTTAATGCTACTTGAACAGATGAAGTGGCACTTGTTACAGCGACCGTAGATTTGTTGTAACCTACGAAGCTGAATGTTAAACTTTGGCCATCAGCGGCCGCGATAGAGAACTTACCAGATTTGTCTGTGTTAGTTCCCGTTTTTGTTCCATTTACAATAACAGATGCGCCCACTAAAGGTTGGCCATTCTCATCTGCTACTGTACCTGTTACAGTTTTCGTTGCTTTCTGGGCGAACGATACCTGCATCATTAACACTAATAATAGTGTTAAAAGGCTAGTAATTTTTGTTTTCATAAGCGATGAATTTTGCAAAAATTGGGTTAAAAAATGATAGAATTAATTTGGGTTATTTGTTGATTGCCAAATCTTTATTTGGTTTTCAATCCGAAAAAAAGCACAGAATGTTTGAAAATCAAAGAAAATTCCAAACTATTTCAATTCATCCACCTGGTCTAAGACATAGCAATGAGCGTGATTTTTCATCCCAATTTTAGGATAATATTGTTCCGCAGCGGGAGCTGCTAACAGGATGATTTTTGCCCTGGGAATAAAATGCTTCACCTCTTTTATCAGCTGTTTACCTATACCTTGGTGCTGGTACGCTTCATCTATCGCGAGGTCAGAAAGGTAGCTTGTGTATACGAAATCAGTCATCACGCGCGCTAAGCCCACTAATTTGTCTCCATCGTAAGCGCCTACATACACGTTGCCATGCTGAAACATCAGTTCCATCACCTCGAGATCAGCTAATGGACGGCGGAGGCCTAAAGTGGATTTGTCCAGAATATCAATGAAATCCTGACAAGTGATTTTAGGTTGCGGGATGTAGGAGATGGCCATCAGAAAATATTTTTTACGATTCTTAAATAATTCACAAAAAAAAGTCATTTTTACATAAAACCTAGACTTATGAAAATTAAACAATTGTTACTCGTTGGCTTGTTAGCCTTGCCTGCTTTTGTACAAGCCCAGAAATTATACACCTACCCGATTGGTGTTCAAGCGTATACCTTCCGTAATCAGTTTCCTAAAGACGTAGCGAAAACCCTCGATCTCATTCAATCTATGGGGATCACGGAAATCGAAGGCGGTGCTCAAAAAGGCCAAACCCCAGAACAATTCAAGCAAATGTGCGCAGATCGCGGTATCAGCGTTCCCTCCACAGGTGTGGGCTATGAAGAACTAGCAAATCCTGCAGAGGCGATTGCTAAAGCAAAAATATTAGGCGCGAAATTCGTGATGTGTGCTTGGATTCCTCACAAAGTACGCGGAGGCTTTACTCTAGAAGAAGCGGAGAAAGCGGTAGCCTTATTTAATGAAGCCGGTAAAAAGTTCAAGGAAAACGGGCTAACCTTGTGTTACCATGACCATGGCTATGAGTTCCAGCCGTTTGGCAAAAATGAAACACTTTTAGATTACATCATTCAAAACACCAACCCGGAATACGTTTCTTTCGAAATGGATGTATTGTGGACGATGCACGGCGGAGGCGCTGACATGCCGGAGAAATTATTGAAGAAATACCCAACTCGCTTCAAGCTGATGCACGTGAAAGATTTGCGCAAAGGCGTGGCTGGCGACTTAACTGGCGGAACTCCAGCTGAAAACGACGTCCCAGTTGGAACAGGACAAGGAAACTGGAAAGCCATCATCAAACTAGCGAAGAAGAACGGCATCGAGCATTGCTTCATCGAAGACGAAAGTAATCAAGAAGAGCAATTTGTGCCTATCAGTATTGCGTACTTAAAGAGCCTTTAGAATTTAATGTTGCAGGCGATGTAGGGAATGGCCGAGAATTCCGAACTAGACGGGCTCAGCAAACCTACATCGAATGCATACCGACGACCTACAATACGAGCACCGGCTGAAAGGAGACCATTGTATGCTGAGACGGTGTTCACGTATTGACCGGTTCCACTGTCGTAATTCACGGTTTTAGTAGAAAATATCCAGTTTTCTGTCATCAAAAGCACTCTTTTAGAAATACGGGTCATCCCAGAAATCGTAAACATGGGCTTGCTCGCAAACTTCCATTGGTAGTCATTACTTCCTAGACCGGTATTCTCATTTACCGCACCTAAGCCCGCATTCACCGTAAAATTGTGCTCATTCGTCCCGTAAGTGAACGAACCATATACCGTTCCTACCCCAAAATTAAAGTCCCGAATCAGTGACGTCGCAAACAATACGCCACCTCCCACATGGACTTTAGGAGCCACTTGATAACCGATTTTAGGCGTGATAAACAAGGCAAATGGAACAAACACCCCACCTCCGATAGAAAAATGATCGCTCAACCCAGCTTGTATGGAATTCAACAAGAAGTAGGCATTCTGGTAATATTTATCCCCTTTCTTTAACGGAATCGCGGAAGGAGCGAAGAAATAGCGCGTCGGTTGCGGGTTCGCAAATTGATGGATCTCCTGTTTTGAGATGACATTTACCGATTCGATGGCAGACCAAGGCAACATCACGGTCCCTAGATCTGTGGTTAATATAGATACCTCCGCGTCAGACTTATGCAGCAACTGACCAGACACGGAATTCCCGTTTTTCAATGCTACGTTTACGTAGGTGGTGGAGTCCTGCGCTTTTGCAAGTAGGCTCGCCAGTATTAATAAGAGTAGGAGGAGGTTTTTCATTCTGCTGCCGTTTGCATTAAGGTTTTCGTAAACACTTCAATAGGTTCAGCACCAGAGATGCCGTATTTTCTGTCAAAAACAAAGAAGGGAACTCCTCGGACGCCCAGATTTTCTCCTTCTTGAATATCTTGTTTTACACGGTAGGC
>JBEBBJ010000053.1:0-16921 GCA_041158445.1 Bacteroidota bacterium | reverse complement strand
AAAATAGAATAAAGTACTTTTTTCATTTCGAATGTTGTTTAATAATTCCCTCCAATGTACTTGCAGGAATGACCCCCGACTGGCGCCAAACCGATTTTCCATCCTTAAAAAGGATCATCGTGGGCACAGAACGGATTTGAAATTTATCCGCTAAGGTACGATTCTTATCGACATCGATCTTAATGATCTTTGCGGAGTTCCCTATTTTAGCCTTTAATTGCTCTAAAATAGGCTTTAATTGCTTGCAGGGGCCACACCATTCAGCTGAGAAATCAACTAAAACAGGTTCTGGCGATTTTAATAATTCTGCGAATTTGCTCATAAATATCAGTATTTAGTAGTCAGTAATCGGTAATCATTCTCTAGTCCGGAGGGAATAAGTCCGAAGGGAAATTGTAGAGTAGAGATAATATAGTATAGAGTAGAAATATTATTTACCATTCACCATTCACCATTCACCATCTCTTCTCTCTACTCTCTACTCTCTAATCTCTAATCTATACTCTATGCTCTCCTCTCTTATCTCAAGTTCGTCCACGGTCCACCATTGTGCACCTGTTCGAATCCGTTTGCTTTTAGCATTCGTTTAGCCATACCACTACGGCTTCCAGAACGGCAGCACGTGATGATAACTTGATCTTTCTTTAATTTGTTCAAATTGTTACCTAAGGTTTGTAATGGTAAGTTGATGGCACCTTTTACGTGGCCGTCCTTGTACTCTGCAGGGGTACGAACATCTACTACCAATGCACCAGAAGCCATTAACTCCTTCACATTTACTTTAGGGCCAAAACCCAATAAATTCTTGATTAATTCGATCATAGTATTTTTGTTTTGATATGCAAAGCTACGTTTGCGTAATTGTACATCTCGTGATAATAGTCACTTTTTTATATTTTCCTTGAAAAGAGACTATTGTCACGAATGGTGTTTAAAATGAGTACTAGTTTTGTATCACATTGAATTACTATTATTTTGGTTTAGAGGTAATAAGCGAATAGAGGAGACTTTTTGTTTCCTCTATTTTTAAATTTAAAGTTTCCTAAAAGCAAAAATCATGAATACGGAAATACTCGCTCGAGTTCAATTTGCCTTCACAGTCGCTTTCCATTATATCTATCCTCCACTCAGTATCGGCCTTGGCTTTATTTTAGTCATTATGGAGGGAATGTATTTACGTACAGGACAGGAGGCATATAAATTAATGACAAAATTTTGGATAAAAATATTTGCCCTCATTTTCGGTATAGGTGTGGCAACAGGTATCGTGATGGAGTTTGAATTCGGGACAAATTGGGCGACCTATTCAAAATATGTAGGAGATATTTTTGGAAGCGCTTTAGCTGCGGAAGGGATTTTTGCCTTTGCACTCGAAAGTGGTTTTTTAGGTGTTTTATTATTTGGTTGGAATCGGGTTAGTCCTGGTGTTCATTATTTCTCCACTATCATGGTTTTTATCGGTTCTATGTTTAGTGCTGTTTGGATTGTCGTGGCTAATAGCTGGCAACAAACTCCTGCAGGTTATCATATAGTAGGTGAAGGTTTTCAGGCTAGAGCTGAAATTACAGATTTTTGGGCCATGGTCTTTAATCCCTCAAGTATGGAGCGTTTAAGTCACGTGTGGATAGGGGCTTTGTTAGCTGGAGCATTTTTCGTTTTAAGTGTAAACGCGTATTATATTGTAAAAAAGAAGCACATTGAAATCGCCCAAAAAGGATTTAAAATCGCGCTAATTGTTGCAATCGCTGCTTCTTATATGCAGCTATTTACCGGTCATAAAAGTGCTGATGGGGTAGCAAAAAACCAGCCAGCTAAGTTAGCGGCGCTCGAAGGTCATTTCAAGGCGAGTGGACCTGCGGATATGTATTTGTTGGGTTATGTGGATAAGAAAAATCAAGAAACGTATGGGCTTAAAATTCCGGGTGGATTGAGTTTTTTATTGTACCAAAATACAAGTCAGCACGTGACAGGTCTACAAAGTTTTCCTGAAAAAGATCGCCCAAGTCAATTGAATGCCATCTTTCAGTTTTACCACATCATGGTGGCCATTGGAATGCTTTTAATTGCGTTGAGTACATGGGCAGCCTTTCAATGGTATAGAGGACGGCTTTTTGATTCAAAATGGCTCTTATTGAGTTTTATCTGGGCAGGTATTTTACCTCAAATTGCGAATCAAGTGGGTTGGTTTGCAGCAGAAATGGGACGTCAACCTTGGGTAGTTTATGGTTTGTTGAGAACTTCAGACGCTTTTTCAAAGTCAGTACATGCAAATCAGGTGCTATTTTCAATCATTTTATTTGGTCTAGTTTATTTGACTCTTTTTGTTTTGTTCATCTATTTATTGAATAAAAAGATCATACATGGTCCAAGTTTAGAAAAAGAATAATATGGAGATTTTTGCAGGAATTGATTATCAAGTTTGGTGGTTTCTCGTTTTTGGAGCTGTTATTTCTGGCTATGCCATACTGGATGGATTTGATTTAGGAGCGGGTGCCTTGCACTTGTTTTTAGAGAAAGAAGAAAGTAGACGAATTGCCTTGAATGCGATTGGACCTGTTTGGGACGGTAATGAAGTTTGGTTAGTGATAGGTGGGGGTGCTTTATTTGCTGGATTTCCCGTGGCTTATGCGGCCATATTCTCTGCTTTTTATGTCCCCTTTATGATTTTTATCGTGGGTTTGATTTGGAGAGGGGTAGCGATTGAGTTTCGTAGCAAAGAACCGGGTATTTGGTGGCGCAAAATTTGGGATATTATCTATTCTTTTGCTAGCATTACGATTGCCTTATCTTTAGGCCTAATGCTTGGGAATGTGGCTTTAGGCATTCCATTAAATGAATTACATGAGTATGCAGGGGATGGTTTTGAATTTATTAACCCTTTTAGTCTTTTAGTAGCAGTTTCTACCGTAGCTATTTTCATGATGCATGGGGCCATATTTTTAGCAATGAAAACTGAAAATCGTTTATATGCTAAATTGAGTTTGTTAGCCAGAAGATTTACAATCTTTTTTGTGGTCAGTTTTGGGATTACCTCCATGTATACTCTATTGTATATTCCGCACTTAAGTGATCAATTAAAGCAGAATCCCCTTTTGTTCTTACTACCTTTAGGAATGTTTATAGCTATCGCTAATATCCCTAGACAGATCAAAAGACAACAATTTGGCTACGCGTTTATTAGTTCATCCATTACGATTGCGCTTTTATTAGCTTTGGTTTCATTTGAGGTGTTTCCTACTTTATTACGGGCATCCAACGACCCTCAATTAAGCTTAACGATTTACAACAGCGCTAGTTCCATCAAGACGATGAAGACTTTATTATTGATTGCTGCTATTGGTACACCATTGATTGGAATTTACTCTAGCTTTGTATTCTGGACTTTCAAAGGGAAGGTTGAAATGGATGAAATGAGTTATTAGCAATGAATAAGGATTTAATATTACGAGAAAACTTAGCGATTCAACGGACGATCATGGCGAATCAAACAACTTTGCTGTCCTTTATTCGTACCTCTATGTATTTTTTAGTAGCAGGAATCAGTGTTCAGAATGTTGTTCGATTAGCCCATTTGTCTTGGGTATTCTACTTGTTTTACGCCATTTCTGGTTTTTTATTGGTAGGTGGTCTCTTAAATTATTTTCGTCAAAAACGCCTTATTGAAGAGGCCAGAAAAATGGTCGGTAATGCGCAACAAGCTTATATTTTATAAGGGTTTTTGAGCTTTAAATTGAACTACTTCTGCTTTTCCTTGGTGAAGAGGTCCTTCGTCTAAAACACGTTGCTTTTCTTGATTTAAAAGGATTTTTAATCCAGGGAATTCTTTTTCTAGTTCTTTGGCAGAAAATAACCATTCGCTATTTTTAGGCCCACCAGAGCTTAGTCCTAATTGCTGTTTTGTAAAACCTTCTATGAGAATGATACCACCAGGTTTTAACCACGATACGCAGCGCGCGTAGAAGGGAATTCTTATCTCTATCGGTAAATGGAAATAAGTCAGAGCAATTACATCAAAGGAGTCCAATGGGAATTTAACTAAGGAGGCATCGGCAACATTAAAGTGTAAGCGCGTTTTTTGCTCTGAAGCTAAACGTATCGCTTTTGCTTGACCTTGTTCACTTAAGTCAAAAGCGTGAGTCTCCCAACCTAATTTTGCGGCATATACGGCATCCCTTCCTTCACCTGCACCTGGAAATAGTATTCTTCCTGGTGTCAAATGAGCTAATTCTGAGGCCATAAAGTCATTCGGATTTGTGCCGTATTGGAACTCTTTTTGTTGATATCGTTCATTCCACATTGCTTTCATAAGGATAATTTGTAGTTTAGTAAAAAAATATAATGAAAAAAAATCTTCTATTAACCCTGTTTTTGGCTTGTTTCTCTATGGCAGCCTTTGCTCAATCAGCTAATCATAAAGTAGTTCTTCAGTTAAATACCTCAGACACTTTAGTTTGGCACGGAGCATTAAAAAATATTTCCAACCTTCAAACTGCTTTAGGTGCGACCACTCAAATTGAATTGGTAGCGCATGGTTCAGGTATCGGTTTGTTGCTAGATGGTAAAACCACACAAAAAGCAAAAATTGCTGAATTAGCAGCTATGGGCGTTCTCTTCAAAGCTTGCGAAAATACCATTCGTGAGCGTAAAATAGATCGTTCTACCATTTTGCCACAAGTAGGAACAGTACCATCGGGAGTAGCCGAAGTCGTTATTAAACAAGAGGCCGGTTGGGCCTACTTAAAGTACTAATTTTGTAAGGCCGCTACTTTTAGCGGCCTTTTTTACATCCTTCCTGGCAGAATTTGATTCCAATACAAATACGGCAAAAGGTATTTTTTCATTTGAAACATTGACCAGCGTTCTTTAGATTGATCGAATGGAAAGGTTTCAACAGGTTGATTATTATAATCGAATTCAGCTAATACTAATTTGTCATATCCCGTTATAATAGGACATGAGGAGTATCCTGAATAGGATTCTGTTAGTGTTTCGCCTCGCATAGCAGCCAATAAATTACCCACTACAACAGGCGCTTGCTTTCTGACTGCTGCCCCTGTTCGAGAGGTAGGGAGGCTAGAGGCATCGCCAGCACCAAAGATATTTTTATACCTCGTATGTTGTAGCGTGTGTTTATCAACGTCTACCCAACCAGCCGCATTGGCTAATAGACTGTTTTTGATAAAATCAGGCGCAGATTGAGGCGGAGTAACATGTAGCATATCAAACTCTACCCAGTAGGATTGATCCTTATTAGCCTCTCCGATGCCAATGAATTTGGCTTTTTTATTCGGGCCATCCACCTCGTCTAGTTTGACAAAAAACTGCGTGTGTATGCCATAATTTTGGATGACCTTTTTTAGCGTATTTTCATATTTCTCTACGCCAAAAACTCGAGTTCCTCCACTCCAAAGCTCTACTTGACTTTTTATCTGGTGCTTACGAAAATAATCGGCGGCTAGATACATGATTTTTTGTGGAGCACCACCACACTTAATTGGTGTATGTGGATTCGTAAATAGCGCCTTGCCTCCTTTTGTGTTTTGAATACATTCCCAGGTATAGGGGGCTGTTTCAAAACTATAATTAGAGCAAACACCATTTTTCCCTAATGTCTCTTTTAAGCCCTTAATATCCCCCCAGTTTAATTGAATTCCAGGTGCAACAACTAAGTAATCATACCCTAATTCGGTTCCATCTGCTAAGGATAATGAATTTGTTTCAGGTTGAAATTCTTTCACCATTTGTTGTATCCAAGTGGCTCCTTCAGGAATAACAGTTGATTCATCGCGTTCTGTATCTTTGATATTGAATTCTCCTCCACCTACCAGTGTCCAAGCAGGTTGATAGTAGTGTTTCTTTGCCCCGTCTATAATGGCAATGTCTAAGGATGAATCCTTGCGTAATAATTGGGCTGCAATCGAAATGCCTGCATTACCTCCGCCTACTATGGCAATCGTGTGATGAGTTTTCATGGTCTTATCTGTTTTCTGATTTGTAATATTAATTGAATTCAAAGGGGTATTTCGTGATTATAGTCACTATTCACTATTCGTGTTATATATCACGAAAAGGCTGAAACAGATAGTTAATCTTTGCTAAACATTTAAACAATACTCAAATGAAAAATCAGGTAAGAATTCTCTTGGTAGGTTTAGTTCTAGGTTTAGTTAGTTGTGAAAAATCCGGACCTTTAGATTCGGATCAAGCAAACTTGTCAGCAAGTCTTGTGGCTATTCAACAAAAGGTATCCTCCTTACCTTTGGAGAACTTAGAAGAGGCAGAGAAAGAGCGAATATTATTTATTCGAGAAGAAGAAAAGTTAGCCTATGATGTTTATAATACGATGTTTGACAAATATGGGGTAAGCATTTTTCAAAACATTCCCAATAGTGAATTAAGTCACATGGAGGCTATGTTAACGATTATTAAAAAATACAATCTAGTAGACCCGATGGATACAAGTCCTCGTGGTGTATTCAAGGATGCAACTTTGCAGACTCTTTACACGAGTTTAGTTACTCAAGGTAATACGAGTGTTTTAACTGCCTACCAAGTAGGTGCATTGATTGAAGAATTAGATATTCATGATTTAAATAGTTCTATCTCTGTAACGAATAATCAAGATGTACGTATAGTATACGACTTTTTGAATAAAGGAAGCCGGAATCATTTACGTTCATTTTATAAAAACATTAAAAAGGCTGGAGGTAGTTACACGCCCATTTATATCACACAAGCGGAATTCGATGCGATTGTTAATTCGCCTACTGAAAAAATGTAATTTTTAATGATAATAGTGATAAATGTCACGAGTTACGTAGGTGTATTAGTCTAATTTAGTTTGACCAAAAAACTATATCGAATGAAAACAACCTATCAAATTGTCATTATTGGCGGTGGAAATGCTGGTATTTCTGTTGCAGCCCAATTATTATTAAAAGATAAATCGCTACAAATTGCGTTAGTAGATCCCGCTGATAAACATTATTATCAGCCTGCTTGGACACTCGTAGGGGGTGGGGCTTTTAATATTCAAGATACGGAGCGCGATGAGGCGTCTGTTATACCTAAAGGAGTTCAGTGGATAAAAGAGCGTGTTGCTTCATTTAGTCCTGAAAGTAATGAGATTAATTTAGCGAATGGAGATTCGATAGGGTATGAATATTTAGTGGTAGCTGCTGGAATTCAATTGAATTGGGGCGAAGTCAAAGGTTTACAAGAAACATTAGGACAGAATGGGGTATGTTCGAACTACAGCTTTGCTCATGCACCTTATACTTTCGAATGTATTTCTAATCTCAAGGGTGGCAAAGCCATTTTCCACAATCCACATACACCAGTCAAGTGTGGGGGTGCACCACATAAAATCATGTATTTAGCTGCAGATTATTTCCGTAAACACGGAGTATTATCTAAGGTCGGAATAGAATACTGGAGTGGAGCGGCTAAGCTATTTGCCGTGCCTAAATATGAAAAAACCCTATTAGAGGTTTGCAAAAGAGGGAACATCCAGTTGAATTTCATGCAAAAATTAGTGGAGGTGGATGGACCAGGTAAGAAGGCTAAGTTTGTGGGGATAGGTGAGGGGAATAAGGAGGTGGAAACGTGGGTAAATTTTGATATGATCCATGTGACACCTCCACAAGGGCCACCTACTTTTATTAAAGAAAGTTCGCTTGCGAATGCCGGCGGTTGGGTCGATGTGGACAAACATACATTACAGCACGTAAAATTTCCTACTATTTTCTCCTTAGGGGATTCTTCAGGTCTACCTACAAGTAAAACAGGTGCAGCAATTCGTAAGCAGGCTCCGGTTGTTGTAGAAAATATCTTATCCATGATACATGGTCAATCCTTATCGGGACATTATACAGGATATACGAGCTGCCCTTTAGTGACTGGTTATGGAAAATTAGTTTTAGCTGAGTTTGATTATAATAATGAACCAATGGAAACTTTTCCGTTCGATCAAAGTAAAGAACGTTTGTCAATGTATGTTTTAAAGCGTTTTGTTTTACCTTGGCTATATTGGGCAAGAATATTAACAGGTAAAGCGTAAAAATAAATGGATTAGGTGATGAAAGTCACGCTAATCCATTTTGGAATTTAAGTAATTGGAGATCTAAATTTTTACTATGTCTACAAATACCAACGAAAGTAGTTTATTGAAAACCTTTTTATACAGTCTGCTGATTGTTTTGCTGGGTATATTTGCTTATTTAAGCTTTAATCTAATGGCTGGAGATAAATCTACCTCCACTGACTCAACTCAAGTATATGCTGAGCCAGATTCTAATTTTACCCATGTATGGACCGCACCATCTGAATGGCGGATGATGTATTTAGCTCCTGAGCAAAAAGAGTTAGTGTTATATGGGAAAGAATTAATTGCTCATACGTCCGATTATTTAGGTCCAAAAGGTTCCGTGAAGTCGATTTCAAATGGAATGAATTGCCAAAACTGCCATCTAAATGCCGGCACGCAGCCTTGGGGAAATAATTACTTCGCTGTTCAGTCTACTTATCCAAAGTTTAGAGCTCGCTCTGGCGCGGTTGAAGATCAAGTAAAACGGGTAAATGATTGTTTTGAACGTAGCTTAAATGGCCAAGCTTTAGCCGCTGAAAGTAAAGAAATGCGCGCCATTTTAGCTTACATTAAATGGCTAGGAACGGATGTGGCGAAAGGGAAATCCCCTAAAGGTTCAGGAATTTTCAAGTTGAAAGGGCTGAAAAGAGCGATTGATCCCGCGAAAGGAGCAGAAGTATATGCTGCTAAGTGTCAATCTTGTCATCAAGCAGATGGTGGTGGCGTATTAGCAGAAGGTGGGAAGTCTTATACCTATCCTCCGCTTTGGGGAGCTCATAGCTATAATCATGGGGCAGGACTTTACCGGATGTCGAACTTTGCAGGCTATGTAAAATACAATATGCCCTTAGGAGCGACCTACGAAAAGCCACAATTAAGTGACGAAGAGGCATGGGATCTAGCAGCTTATGTGAATTCGATGCCTAGACCCGCAAAAGATTTATCTAAAGATTGGCCAGATATTTCTGGTATAAATATGGTCCATATAAACCTATTAAAGAATGGATCAAGAAACACAAGAAATCAAAAAGCTAAACGATGAATTCGAGAAGAAAATTTTTACAAGGTGGGTTATTGACAAGTGTAGCCGCTCTAGCACCCATTGCGGGTTCTGAGGCAAAGTCTACTCCTACAGTTTCGAGCACAGGAAAACCAGGAACCGGTCAAATTACCATTTTGCAAACAACGGATGTGCATTGTCAATTGCATGCGCATGATGAGCTGTTTTGGGAAAAGGATGAACTTGTTTTCCGCAAAGCGGGTGGCTATGCGCACATGGCTACAGCTTTAGATCGCATGAAGCAAGCAAATCCGGAGAATACGATTACTCTTGATACAGGCAAGCATTCGTTCCATTGTTAAATGCGATGGATTATGATCTGTACTTACCTGGAAACTGGGAGGTGGTTTATTATAAAAAAAATATGCAGAAATTACTGGGCGGTTTACTAGCTCCCAAAATCTGCGCGAATATGTACCATGATTTAGGCGAGGGCAAGAAAGGTGAACTCATCTTCCAGCCTTACCAAATCATGCATCGCATGGGGATAAAGATCGGCTTCTTGGGATATACAGACCCCTTAGTTCCTTTGCGTCAATCTCCTTTGTATTCGAAGGGTATTGTCTATACGAAACCAGAAGATAATCTGAAAGAATACGTGACGCTTTTGCGCGAGCAAGAGCAATGTGACTTTGTGATTATCTTATCTCACTTAGGTTTATCTCAGCAAATTGCTTTGGGCAATAATCCTGATTGCCAAGGAGTAGACTATATTTTTGGGGCAGATACACATGAGCGGGTTCGTAAACCGATACAAGCGGAATACACGAAGATTGTGGAGCCAGGGGCCTTCGGTTCGTTTATTGGCAAACTGGATATTCAAGTTAAGGATGGTAAAGTCCTAGGATCTACCTATGAATTAGTGGAAGTAGATCCGATCAAATACCCCGCCGATCCAGCAATCAAAGCCTTAGTTCAAGACTTAGAGAAGCCGTACAAGGAAGAAATTAATAAAGTACTAGGCTATAGCACGGTACCTCTTTACCGCAACTTTGTCGTAGAGAATACCATCGATACGATGATTGTAGATGCTTTAAAATGGAAAGTAAATGCGGACGTTGTTCTATCCAATGGATTCCGTTTTTGCCCACCACGCGTTCCGGGAAAGGATGGTAAAGTAGCCATTACGGAGGGCTATTTATATGATATGTTACCGGTAGATAGTACCATTCGTACAGCGAAAGCATCCGGCCAACAGATTTTAGATTGGTTAGAAAAAGAGATGCAAAATGTGTTTGCACAGGATGCTTCCAAACGTTTTGGTGGCTGGCTTATCCGTTTCAAAGGAATGCAAGTCGAATTCAAAGCCTTTGAACGGGTAGGGCAGCGCGTTCAAAAAGTGACCATTGCAGGTGCTGAATTAGATAAAAGCCGGCTGTATACCTTGTGCGCTTGTGAGCGTGATGGCGATCCAGAAGACATGCTATGCCGTATGAAAGGAGTAAAAGAGGCGACTAATACGGCCTATACTTTACACTCGATGATGAAGGAGTACTTAGCAAAATTCTCTCCAGTGACACCAGTTTTACGTCACGATGCGAAGATTCTAGATGGTCCTCAAGATTTATTGAGTCAAGTGACGGGTGTGGATTATACGTTTAGATAGGTAAGTATAGAATAGAGATTATAGAGTAGAGAGTATAGAGTAGAGAGTATAGAGTAGAGAGTATAGATAGGGTGTCGAGGGGTTCGGCATCCTTTTTTTATGCGGTTAGGTTTAGGCCAAAAAAAAGCTAGCATTCAGATTGCGCTGATGCTAGCTTTAATTTTAGAAAAGTATACTCTCTACTCTATACTCTCTACTCTATAATCTCCTAATGCGGCAATTGATCTCTAAACTTGCCATATACCCAAGTTCCAGCCGTTGCACTAAGAATAACGACTAGAATGACGATGGCACCAGAACCTACTTGTGCGAAAAGAGGACCTGGGCAAGCTCCGGTTAAGGCCCATCCTAGACCAAAAGTCAAGCCACCTATGATTTGGCCCTTATTAAACTTCTTGTCCGTAAAAGTAATTTCCTCACCGTGTATGGTTTTAACCTTGAATTTCTTAATTAAAAATACAGAGATGGCCCCTACCATTACAGCCGTTCCGATCACTCCGTACATGTGGAAGCTTTGAAGGCGGAACATTTCTTGAATTCTGAACCAAGAGATGATTTCGGCTTTAATGAATACAATGCCAAAAATAACGCCAACTAGGCTATATTTTAGGTTATAGTACCAAGGGTGCTTTAATTCCGATTCATTCACACACATGGTGTCTAATGAACGCACTTCAAAATCAGCTGGATTTGTGTGTTGATTTGTCTTATTTTCCATGGGTATTATAAGTGTAAGATGAAGGGTAAAATGAAATTAGCCATAACGAAACCACCTATCATAAAACAGATGGTAGCCACTAATGAGGGCCATTGCAAGTCTGATAGACCCATAATTGCGTGACCAGATGTACATCCGCCCGCGTAACGCGCGCCAAATCCAACTAGAAATCCGCCACCTACCATCATGACTAGGCCACGAACTGTGAATAAGGATTCGAAGGAGAATAATTGCGAAGGTACCATGCCTGAAAAGTCAGTAATGCCATAACTAGCTAATTCCTGAGCTAAATGAGGGTGCACGAAAACGGCATCTCCTGATCCTAAGTAAAGCGTTGAAATAATCCCTCCCACTAAGATTCCTCCGACAAAGAAGAAATTCCAGGTTTCTTTTTTCCAATCATACTTGAAGAAAGGGATATTACTAGGTAAACAGACAGCACAGGCGTGACGTAAATTCGCAGATATACCAAAGTGTTTATTTCCTAAAATTAATAAGGCAGGAACGATAAGTCCGATAATAATTCCTGCCGTATACCAAGGCCAGGGTTGGGTAATTGTTTCCATCATTTTGTTAAGGTATTTAATTGTTAGTAATCAGTATTCAGTATCCAGTAGTCAGTGGTCAGTCGCTAGTCGCTATTCGCTAGTCGCTAGTCGCTATTCGCTATTCGCTAGTCGCTATTCGCTAGTCGCTAGTCGCTAGTCGCTAGTCGCTAGTCGCTAGTCGCTAGTCGCTAGTCGCTAGTCGCTAGTCGCTAGTCGCTAGAAAAAAATAAAGTCAGCAAATTATAAACATTTCATGAATTCATCGCCGCAGGCGATTCCAACTCTCTACTCTCTACTCTCTACTCTCTACTCTAGGCTCTATTCTCTCCACTCTTTAAATTTATAAATCCTGCTATCGTCCCACTCACAAAGTAACCTAAAACCCCAAAATAAACCACGCTATTTAGTGGTTTACTTGTGATAGGGCAGGTTCCGGTGCTACAACCTATTTCTTTCCAGTAGATATATCCGGCAACAGCGCCGATAACTCCGCCTAAGATTTGCCAAAATTTACTTTGAATGAATTTCTTCATATTCAATTTCGTCTGAATTAGTTGATTTAGATTCATTGCGAGGAACGCCACATCCTTGTGGGCCACAACCCATGTTGAATAAGGCCATTCCTACGAGAACAGTTCCCATCATTCCAATTAAAACGTCGGAAGATCGAATGGCTTCAACAAGCGCATATCCACCTATTACTAGGCGGATAATGCGCATGAAACCCCAATTTTGAGTTAGGTTAGCTAGCATGTTAGTTTTGGTAAATTAACATGTCATGTAAGCCACCTCCGTTATAAACTTCAGATAATCCAGCTTGCTTCAAGAGGTTCATCGCCATTCCTGAACGATTACCACTTCTGCAATACACCACGATAGGTCCTGTCATTGCTTTGAATTCATCTAATTTAACAGGTACGATACCTAGTGGAATATTGATAGCTCCTTCATAATGTCCGCTTGCAAATTCGCCTGTTTCGCGTACATCGACTACCGTTGTAGCCGGATTTTTTAATAATTCTTCCATGTTACAATAAAGTTGATGGACATACATAGTCCGTAATTTTAAATTTCTCTGATTCTTTGATCGCTTTGAAGCCACCATTTACGTCGATTAAATTATCATAACCACGTGCACGAAGCGTTGAATTAAAGATCATTGAACGGTAACCACCTGCACAGTGTACGAAGTAAGTTTTGTTCTTGTTGATTTTTAACATGCTTTCGTTGATGAAGTCCAAAGGTGCATTTTCAGCCTCTACAATGTGCTCGCTTAAATATTCTGAATTTTTACGCACGTCGATGATTTCACCTTCACCTGCCTCGAAACGAGCAAACATTTCTTCTGGGCTGATTGATGTGATTGTATCCACTTCCATGTTAGCAGCTTTCCAAGCAGCAATGCCACCTTTTAAGTAACCAATGGTGAAGTCATAACCTACACGCGCTAAACGAGTGATAACCTCTTCCTCGCGACCTTCATCTGTCACTAACAAGATTTCTTGCTTGATATCTGGAATCATCGCACCCACCCATGGAGCGAAAGAACCATCAATTCCGATGTTGATGGAATTTGGAATAAATCCAGCTGCAAAAGTTTGTGGATCACGAGTATCTAAAACTAAGGCACCTGTCTCGTTTGCTGCAACTTCAAATGCTGCTGGAGTTAAGGCATGTTGTCCACGCTCCATCACTTTGTCGATCGAATCATATCCTTGGATATTCATCAATACGTTTAATGGGAAATAAGCAGGAGGAGCCACTAAGCCCGTTAATACCTCTTTCTTAAATGCTTCTCTTGTTAGAGCTGGATTCAACGCGTAGTTTGTTTTCTTCTGATTCCCCAAGGTATCAGTCGTCTCCTTACTCATATTTTTACCACAAGCTGATCCTGCACCATGCGCTGGATATACGATGATATCGTCAGCTAAAGGCATGATTTTATTACGTAAAGAATCGAACAAATGACCTGCTAAAATATCTTCAGTTAATTCTGCTTTTACTTTTTGCGCTAAATCAGGACGGCCTACATCACCGATGAATAAGGTATCACCTGAGAATAAACTCGTTTCTTTTCCGGTCTCATCTATCAACAAGAAACAAGTAGATTCCATGGTATGACCCGGTGTGTGGATGACACGGATGGTTGCATTGCCTAGTTTAAATTCTTGGCCATCTGTAGCTGAAATACAATCGAATGCACAAGCAGCATTAGGTCCATAAACGATAGGAGCTCCTGTCTTCGCAGATAAATCGATGTGTCCAGAAACGAAATCTGCATGGAAGTGTGTTTCGAATACATATTTGATTTTTGCACCATTACGTTCTGCCTTCTCGATGTAAGGCTGAACCTCGCGAAGTGGATCGATAATCGCTGCTTCGCCATTGTTTTCAATGTAATAAGCACCTTGTGCTAAACATCCTGTGTAAATTTGTTCTACTTTCATTTTCGTAATTATTATGCTGTGAATGTGTTTATTTTAATGGGAAGGCTAATTGCTGGATCAGGATATAGATACCCATCACTAAAACAAACCATCCAAAACCTACTTTTAATTTATTTCCGTCTACTTTTTTACTAATAATATCACCAAAGAATATACCTACAATCGCTAGACCTGTTACGGTTAATAATAAGTTCCAATCGATAATATGATGACCTAAATCGCCCGTAAATCCAATTAACGACTTAGCAGCATTAAGAATCCACCTCCAGCGCCTACTAAGCCTGTTAATGTACCCACCACAGCTCCTTCTAAAAGGATCATTGGGTAGTTGAACACTTGTTCTTCTTCTACATATGTGCCTAATTTCTCTTTTTCACATTGTTCACATTTTCCACGAATCATAGAGATGGAGGCTGCTACCATTAAGATGGCAAATAAAACCATCATTAAAATCGATTTAGTTACCACGAAGTCTCCTAAAGTAAATACTTCGGAAGGAATTAATGGAACGATGAATTTTCTAGTAGCATATACTGCTGCGATAGAAGGGATACCAAAAATGACAGCCGTTTTTACGTTGATTAAACCTTGCTTGTACTTAGGGATTGCGCCTACTAATGAACTAGCACCTACAACAAAAAGGGAATAAGCGGTTGCTAAAATGGGGTCAACTCCGAAAAGGTAAACTAATACGGGTACTGTTAAAATGGATCCACCACCTCCGATTAAGCCCAGTGAAATTCCGATAAGTAATGAAGCAAAATAGCCAATGATTTCCATGTGTGTTTTTTGTTGTTTTGATAGTACAAATGTCAGGTGTTTTCAAACGTTAATTCGTGATTTTTATCACAAGCTGATTTTTTTTATTTGGCCTAAAAATGAAAGTTTAAAACCACGTTGTAATTGCTCATATTCACCTTATTGATCATATATTTCTCGTTTCCATAGGTCTCTCCTTGATTGTATTTGTGGACGTATAAACCTTGAATTTCTAATCCTTCTAAGAATCCTTCAAATTCATAATTGAGTTCCAGGTTCAATTGGTTATAACTAGGAAGACCGTATTTATTTAAAGCGACCTGTTTTACGTCGGGTAATTTATATAATCCATAAGCTACTGATGCTTTTAATGGGCCATGATGGGGATGGTAATTTACCTTTCCTACTAGCGCATGGACATCTCCAAAACCCTCATTTCGCTCCCTAGGCATAAAGGTGTAAAAAGGGTCTCTTCCCCATTCTCTCGGCATTAAATAGCGGCCTTCAGCTGTAATTCGCGTATAATTTACGGAAGTTTTCCATTGACTGTTTTCCCATCCTAGCTTTGTGCTAAACACACGTGACATTTGAGACGGATCAAAATAAGTCTTAGTCGGGTCCTCGTTTCCACCGTGATTGATGGCATGTTGTTCAGTATACTGAAGGCCTGCCACCCAATTTCCTTTTTTAGCGTCCCATTGAATTTGGGAAGTATTGAATACATTATCCACCAATACATTCCAAAATTTTAGGGAATGACCTTTTGGTAATGTATGCGTGTACCCGACAAGATAAATGCCTTTTGATTCAATATTTTGAGCATAATTACCTTTCGTGCCATCGATATTTGTTCCATTAGAGTAAATGCCGATCGATTCGCCGATTCCATACCAATCCACGGTTCCTCTGGGTGATATTTCATACAAATATCCGCCCTCTAGTTTATTCTTTTTACCTGGGAAGATTTCACCATACAATCCACCTACTTCTGTGGGCCGCATACGTCCATCTTGTAAGTTGATGAAAGGAGTATTGATTAATTGTTTACCAGCTGTTAAATGAGATTTGCCAAAGTTGTATTTTAAGTATAACTCCTCTAAACGATCTAAATCATGTTTGTTTTCGGGATTTTCGATGTCGAACAACGAAGCTTCATAGCGATTGACTGCGTTTGTATAGGGGTCAGTTTTTGATAAATCAGAAGAAGCAGTGTTGTAAATAAAATAACCGCCTACACCCATTTGGAAACCTTTGAATGATCCCGTTTCGTAAAATAATCCTCCACCAGCTGCATGAGCATAGGAATCAGTTAAATGTCCCTGATTTTCCGTCGCCATGAAAAAATAACGTAGGTTTCCGTGCACTTTTCCATGTTTGAAGGCAAATAAAAGGGAAGCGGAGTCCTCAGCTACACTTTTCTTTCCTTTCCAAAGATGTGGAGCCACATGCACCTCTTGGTGCTGAGCTAGTAGGATGCTAGGGAATACTAAACTGATAAATAATAGAGTACGAATTTGCATTAGGCTGTTTTTTTTGATTAACAGCTGCAAAATTCCGTTTAATTAATCACCCTTGACGTGATTTATATCACAAGCCTCTTAAATCTATGATTTCAATCTGGTTTTTGTTGATATTAATGTAGCCTTTCTCCGCTAATTTCTTCATCAAACGCGAAATGACCTCTCTGGAGGAGTTCA